>NZ_AJRH01000073.1:0-5291 GCF_000297015.1 Streptococcus sp. GMD6S
CATCATACTTGAGTAACATATTAGGAATCTTTTCTTCAAGACTCTTGCGAACTTTTCCTCGTATTGCAGTGTCCATTTGGCTGTTTATGCTTGTGATAGTTGATTTGGTTTCTGTAGCAATTTTCTTAGCTGTCTTACTAAAGTTTTCTTTTAATTTATTTTTTGCTGTTATTGCTATCTTTGCTTCCGCAATGATTCGGTTTCGTTCCATCATTCGATACATTTGTTTCAGTGCATATTGATATTCTTCATCTGTGTAGTATTCATTCATTGGTGCTTGCATAATCTCTCCTTAGTTTGTGAAATTCTTCCTCTAATTCATTTCTTTTTTTGCGAAACTCGTTATCGTTTTTTTCTCTCTCATTTTCGAGTTTAATTCTATGTTCTCGGTATACTTGTTCCGAAAAGTGTCTCAGATTTTCTATTTCTGTAAAGTAGTCTCTAACATCATCAGCAGTTGATGAAAATTTTCTCAAGACTTGATACATTTTATCAACTTCATCAGACATCAGTTTTTCTAAATTTGCATTTCGTTCGTTTAAATCGAGTGCTTTATCATCGAGTTCTTTCTTTTGTTGATAATATTGTTCTTCTAGATTAAACAGTTCTCTCTCTTTCTCTCTAATTTCCTCCCATTTCACATCTTTTCTTTCCATTGTCTGAACTCCTTGGCAAATTGTGTGTCTGTTGCTACTGTTTTTTCAATGACATTCTGTAATTGTTTGTCTAACTGTTCAAATGCTTGGGCGGAAGCATTCATCTTAGTGACTGTTTGTGTTGTCTCTGCCTGAAAAGTATCGATAAACTGTGCTTGAGTGATACCTTGGCTAGCAAAAATGGCCTCAACCTCATAGGGAGCTAATGCTGTGTAGCTTGTAAAATCGATTTTTGACCAAATTTCTTGTAATTCCTGATTTGCTTTTTTGGCTAAGGCGCTCACTTCATCAGCTCCAGTTCTTGCTGCAGTAGCCATAGATGATGATAGGATAGAACCTTGAGCTGCATCTAAGTATATTTCCTCAGAACTACTAATACCACCTGATGACCATTTTGACTTCAAGTCCTTGTAATGAGCCATTCCTCGGAGACTGTTGGCATAGGCTCGATAAACACCACTGATTAAGGGTTTTCCTCCCTTGCCATCTATAACTTGACCAGTTACAGGATCAAACTCCCAGTCCTCAATTTTATGGCTCGAACCATCAATCCAATGAATCGTGCTAGGCATAGAATTTGTAATATCAATCGGACTGGTGTACCTTTCTGGGTGATTAGAGTCATTCCAACGTACTACATTATCATGTTTTCTACGGTAATCTATAAACATAGAAGGGTTGCTTTCAATAAATGCTTTTTCTTCCAGTGTAAGTCCACCATATTTAAACCAAGCATTAAAAGTGGTTGTAGGGATGTGGTATTTAGCTCCCACCTTCAGCATGTAAGATCCTTGTGAATAACCTGATAGTTGACTGACTTCATATCTAGGATCGTCCATAATCTCTTTTACAAATTGGTCAGCAACCTTATATTGTGGAGATAAGTAAGTTTGCCTTGCAATTATGGCACTATAGAAATCGCGTGAACCAAACATAGTTTTATTCACCGGACTATCAGGATCCGTTCCAGCAGCAATCACAGCTACATTTTTATAATCTGGTTCGCCGTTGACAATAGGTGCAACTGCTAGCCCGTCAAAACCTGTTTCAGTGTCAGACTTAGTGGCAACAACACGGAATTCTTGACCATCTGAGGTAGTTATGGTGTTGGTTTTTTCTAAATCATCAGGAGATATACTTTCACTGAGATTTGAATTGACATAAGTCCGACCGTTACGCTTAGCGAATTCAAGATTTACACTATATACAGCATAATCCCGATTCAAATTGTTTAACTGCTCATCTGTATAGGAAAATGTCATCATTGTTCTCCCGTGCTATTATCTGAATATGTAACAATTACTTTTAAGTCGGTCACTCCTTTGTAATTGTTAAGGAATTGCCTTTTCTCATTGGTCAATGAACCTTGATAATTCTTTTTATCATGGAGTCCATGGCCTATCCTATACTTAGTTTTTCTTTCATCATTAAATTTGATTTCTACATCACAAGACCATGAACCTGGAGGGTTTGTGTAGTTTGGATTGGAAATCTTAATCTCCTCAATCCCTTCATAGGAATTTTTTAAAGCGTTGACCAAGCTGATTTCGTACTCTCTATTCCGACGTTCTTCTTGAGACTTCCCTAACATACTAAACACAAAAACACCTCCTGTTGTGATGGCTACGAGTAGAAAAACTATGAATAATGGTTTATAGCTTTTTCTTAATCTGTCTTTACTCATTATCATTTCCTCTTTTTCTCAGCATATTCAGCATTGACACTGTATACATTCTTCCCATGCTTTAATTCATTGAGTTGTTTGTCAGTATAATTAAATACCATTACTGTTCCCCTGTTTCACCATTTGAATAAATCACTTTTACATTTTTTTCTGTAATTCCACGATGGTTTATCAAATATTGATTATCATCTTTTCGAGAACTATTTTGAAAATCTCTACTTCTTATTTCGTTATTTTGTTTATTAAATGCGATTATATAACTTAGTTGTTTGCTATCAGAGAAAAATATTTTAACTTTTGCGCCCCAAGCATCAGACGGAATTGATGCATATGAAGGGTCGGTTATATGTACCTCCTCAATCCCTTCATAGGAATTTTTTAAAGCATTAACTAGACTTACTTCATATTCTCTATTTCGACGCTCTTCTTGGGATTTCCCTAACATACTAAACATAAAAACACCTCCTGCTGTAATGGCTACGAGTAACAAAACGATTAGTATCCTTTTATGGCTTTTTTTATTGCTGGAATTATTCATTTAAGCTTTTCCTCTTTTTCTACTTGAAAACTCTTCATTTACCATATAAATAGCAAAATCTTGGGTTAAATTATTCAACTGATTATCAGTATAATTAAATACCATTATTGCTCTCCTGTTTCACCATTTGAATATCGTACTAATATTGTAGATTCTGTTTTACCAATGTGTTTTTGAAGTATCGACCATTGTTGATCAATTTCTTCATTAGTATCCCCTTTCATAAGACCATCATGGTTTTCTTTATAGGTTAATCTGTGATTAATTCCATAAGTAATAGTTTGACTATCATTGAACTGTACTGAAATATCACAAGACCACGAACCCGGTTTGTCATTATTGTAAGGATCCATAATCTTAATCTCCTTAATCCCTTGGTAGGAATTCTTTAACGCATTAACCAGACTTACTTCATATTCTCTATTTCGACGCTCTTCTTGAGACTTCCCTAACAACCTAAACATAAAAATAGCTCCTGCTGTGATGGCTACGAGTAACAAAACGATTAGTAGTCTTATATATCTTTTTTTATTGCTGGAAATATTCATTTAAGCTTTTCTCCTTTTTCTCCTTGAAGACTTTTCGTTCACACTATAAACAGCATAATCTTGGTTTAAATTATTCATCAGTATAATGGAAATTCATCATAGTTCTCCTTGCTCGCTATCAGAATAAGTAATTCTCACTGACTTTAAAGTTTTCCCTCTATGAGTTTCTAAATACTGCCAATCTTCGTTTGTTTCTTGACGGCCACCATAATTGATTTTATAGTTTAAATGATGATTAATCTCATATGAAAGAGTTCTTTCATCATTAAATTTAATTTCGATATCACAAGACCACGAACCTGGTGGGGTTGTATAATCAGGATTGGAAATCTTAATCTCCTCAATCCCTTCATAGGAATTCTTTAACGCATTCACCAAACTAACTTCATACTCTCTATTTCGACGTTCTTCTTGAGACTTCCCTAACAACCTAAACATAAAAACACCTCCTAATGTGATGAATACGAATAGTAAAACTATGAATAATGGTTTATAGCTTTTTCTTAATCTGTCTTTACTCATTATCATTCCCTCTTTTTCTCAGCAAATTCCGCATTGACACTATATACATTCTTTCCATGCTTTAATTCATTGAGTTGTTTATCAGTATAACTAAATGCCATTATTGCTCTCCTTCGTCATTATTAGAATAAGTTACCCTAATTTTCGAAGCAGTTTTACCCTTGTTTTCATTTAAAAATTGTCGATCTTTTACTCTATTTTCCCATTCCAATGAAGTATCTGTTATTTCTTCAGTGTCTAGAGAATATCCAATACCATACTTAATTTTTACTTCATGTTTAAATTTGATTTCTACATCACAAGACCACGAACCAGGAGGGCTTGTGTATTCTGGATTGGAAATTTTAATCTCTTCAATCCCTTGGTAGGAATTCTTTAAGGCATTAACCAAACTTACTTCATACTCTCTATTCCGATGTTCTTCTTGCGATTTTCCTAACAAACTAAACATAAAAATAGCTCCTGCTGTGATGGTTGCGAGTAACAAAATGATTAGTATTCTTGTATGACTTTTTTTAATTCCAGAATTATTCATTTATGCTTTTCTCCTTTTTCTTATTATACAATATTCTAATCATTCTTTACAAAGTAGGGGGTAAAAATCATACTATATACTGAAAATTAGATTTCTAATTCTTAAAAAACCAAATCTTTTTTGATTTGGTTTTGAAGGTTTATATTTAATTTTATTTATACCGATTATACTCATCTTTTTTATGTACTACCATATAGCAGGATACCAAGATGACGAAGATTTTAAGCAGGAAGGTTTCGGATCGATCAGTATCTATGGTTAGCTGAGACAAGACATTAATGATCGAATGTGTCATAACGCAAATCCAGAGATTCTTTGTTTTGATATAAAGAGCTGAGAGTATGAAAGAATTCGTCAGCAATCCAAATAAAAACGGTAGAGTTTGCAGAGTTGCTAGGGAGCCATCAATGTAAAAGAACAACAGATGCCAAATCGCCCAGCTGAAAAAGGTTAGAATTGCTGAGTAAAAATATGGCAACTTTTCTTGTAAAATTGGTTGAAAGACATATCGCCATCCAATCTCTTCTATACCGCCAAAGACAATAAATTTGAAGAACATCAAAAATGGGAGATACCAGCTAAATTCTACTATTTTCCCACCAAACATTAGAAAAGAAAAATCAAGGACAATAAGGAAAAAAGATAATAAATAGTGTTTATAACTGGTATGAATGTTAAAAAAATCTTTTACAATCTTTTTAAAATGAATATGAAAATAGTGATTTGCAACAATTGTTCCCCAAAGAGCTGAAGAAATGCCACCTAGAAAGATTCCTAAAATAGATAATAGATTGGAATGAATAGAAAA
>NZ_AJRH01000074.1:0-5277 GCF_000297015.1 Streptococcus sp. GMD6S
TCAGGAACATTTGTTTACCTACCAGAGAATAACATGCTTGGTTTCATTCACCCAAGTGAACGGAAATTGCAAGGAATATCCACTTGTTCGATTTTAACATAATATCTCCTGATGCTCATTAAAAATCAGTTATAAAACAGCTTTTATAGTGCTTTACCTTTCAACCCGACGGTTCCTTTTTTCAATTTCATTCATTGATTATCCTCCCGTTGTTTAAATATAGTTAAATCTATTTGAACAGCCTCATCCCTAGATTCCATTAGTATTGAAATTCCATAGATTGTTCCACTAGAGTACCTTACTCTGATTCTACAGGTTGTATCCTCTGGCATATCGTACTTATTTTTAAGATATTTATAGAGGTCAGAATGATTTTCTGGTTCATAGATAATATCACGAAGCTCTGTTTCTGCACTCTTAAAGGTTTCTTTTATATTCAAGGAAGCGAAATAATCTCTTTGTACTACCAAATTAAGAATTTCTTCATCATATAAAGGAGTTACCTCCGACCCATAATTTAACTTCCCATTAGAGTAAGTAACAGGAACTGTTTCTTTATTATCCCCAATTTTTATTGTATAGTCACCCTTAATGTCAGATTGGCTAGTATCTAAGAATACTTTATAATCCTTTACTACGTTTCCACTCTCTATATAAATACTATTTTTGTAAAGCTTTAATCCATTAAACTCCTTCTTGTCTTGCTCTAAAAATTTAAATATAGGTTCAAACGTTTTTTCAAATTCGTACTGTTCCTTTGTTCTGTTTTTGGGAATGGTCTCACCACCCAAACTACATCCAGTCAGTGTATAAAGAGTCAGGACCATTAACATCACACTAACAACCCAAAATAAGCGTTTATTTTCCTTCATCTCTTTCTCCTAAACATTCTATGCCTATTATAACATAAAAAAGAGCGTTTCCGCTCCCTTTATCACTCAGGTAATTCTACCTTCAAAATCATATCCGTTGGTTGTAATACCTTCTGAACAGCTGCGAGAAAGGCTAGTCCATTATCCGATGGAGAATATTGGAAGGTGATATGGATGACTTTTTTATCAAAGCTATCGCCATATCGATCCACATACTGCTTACTTTCGAGGAAGTAGATATAGTTGTTGAGTTTTTCTTGCAGTTTCAACAAATGTTCTTCTTCAGTATCTGGAAGCCAAAGATTGCCATCTATTAATAAAAGTTCCAAGTCTGTGTCACTCGTTCCGATTGCATCAATTTCTGAAACATCTAACTGAATAAGAGATTCTTTTATCCAAAATGTCGTTTTTATCAAACGATAAAGTCGATCTATTGCATCACTTTCATTTTTAAATTCGTCTCTTATCCAGATATCTTGGCGCTCATTAACCTCATATACTTTATATTGACTAGATTTCTCATCGTAATAGTATCCCAAAGTAAATTGACCTCCATATCGCTCATCAAGCGCAATATGAAATATCCCCATCTTATCTCTATGTTGATTAATGAAATTTACCAGTTCTTGTTTTGTCATTTAAAATTCCTCCACAACTCTCACATTCAATATGGCGTTTGCTATAGCTCCACTACCTTAGGTGGATTGTAGTATTTTTCCTTGAATTCCTTAAGAATCTTCTCTACCTTTTCTTCATCACACTGTCTGTATAACGGACTACGGTCTAATACATTACATAGTCTTTCATAGGTATAAGTACGTTTCTGTTCATCTGATAATTTTGAAATACTTTCTATAATATTTCTTACCAACTCATCTGTTTCAATAACAAAGGGAAGGCTTGTATATCTTCTTAAACGACTGCCTTGCATAGAAATATAATCAGTTACCTTATCTAATTTGACTAGGTCAACCGATAAACTAAAATCTTTCAAGATATCAAAGGTTCTGCGCGCTATATCCCTGTCACCTTCTGCATACAGAGGGAATAAGCAATATTCCATCAATACACTAATATCTGTACTATCCACTTCATAAGAATCCCGTTCTCGTATACGATATTTTGCATCTGTGCCTAAAAAGGCTTCTTCCTCTTTTCCTTCTCTCATCACATTACGATAAAAATTAATAAAAGATTGATAATCTTTAGGCTCTGGTAATTCATATATTTTCATTTAGTTACTCCATTGATTAATTCT
This sequence comes from Streptococcus sp. GMD6S, assembly GCF_000297015.1. The sequence goes on from NZ_AJRH01000074.1 coordinate 2,131, forward strand.
AAAAATTCCTTCAATTTGCTCAATTTTATTAGTGCCTGGTTCATAGACGCGTGGATTTTTGATTTCATAATAGCCTTGACGTTCAATCGCAGATAGAAAATCATCGTAAGAATGCCCCTTTGTGTCAATCGTTGGCATAAGTAGTTCGCTATTTAGAAATGCTAAATAATCTTTTTATAAATATAGTCTCATTATACCACAAAAAGAGAGCGTTTCCGCTCCCTTTTTTACTCTGGCAATTCTACCTTCAAGATCATATCCGTCGGTTGCAATACCTGCTGAACAGCTGCGAGGAAGGCTAAGCCATTATCAGATGGAGAATACTGGAATGTGATATGGATGACTTTTTTGTCAAATTGATCACCATATCGCTCCACATACTGCTTACTTTCGAGGAAGTGAATGTAATTATTCATTTTTTCTTGCAGAATTTCCAGATGGACTGCTTCTATCTCTTCCTCCCAGCCAACTGGATCAACTAGAAGAAGTTCCAAATGATTATCAACTATACCAATTGCATCAAGTTCGCTAGGTTCCAGTTCTGAAACAATGGCTTGAGTGACAATTTGTTTAAATTCCTCTGCTGTAAAAAGACGACGAGTATTTCCTGGGTTTTTTAAAATAAAAGAAGGATGATTTTCGATGAAGAGCTTACCAGACTCATCTTGTGTATACTGCTTTTTAGATTTCCAAAAACCATAATCTGCATAATTCATCAACTCTTTACCAGTATGTTCTCCCGACATATAACTATCTGCAGCTTCTTTGGGGATTTCTTGAACTACTTCTGGCATGGTAATATTAAAAGTTGGATAACGCAAGAAATACTTATCACCATCTTGACAAATTTCCAACATATCTTTTTGACTTACATAAATTGATTCCATTCTTATCTCCTTTGTCTTTTACCAAATGTCTATATTTATTCCCTATTTTGAGGCTGTTTATATGAAGTCATCCTCTTTACCATAAAGGCCAGCGCCCCGTTTCAGCATAAATCATGACTTCGTATGCTCCCCTAGAAGATTCAAATGCTCTATCCATCAGTTCTTTAGTAATAGGATAGCGAACTTCTGGCCCCATGGCTCCTCCAACTTCTTTAAAGAAGCTAATTTCGTAATAACCATCTGTCTCATATACAATAAATCCATTGCCTCTATGTACAATCGTATCCGATTGATTACAATCTTCTAACTCATCTGCTTTAGGCCAACGATGATGTTCACAATAAAACATTACTTCTAAAGAATCTTTTTCTGATTTTGAAACACGTTCTGCTAATTCCTGGCTAATGGGAAAGTTAAGCACTTCTTTCCCTCTACTCCACAGAATCTCATAATCCTTATTGTTTTTTAATACCGTACAATTTTTGTATTGCAGCATTTCTATTGTCATATACATCGACTTTCTTTACTTTTTTAATTCTTCTCTATCATAGGCAAAAAAGATCTAGTTGGTGCGAGCATTTCTTATCAAGCTCCCCATGATCTTCTTTCGCTTGTGCAAATTATTGGCTAAACACAAATAGACAATAAACAAAAGCATCGAGTGGAAAAATAATGGCAAAAAACTAGGATATAACAGGAATACGACTAAAGATACTAACAAACTAATAAAGCTACCACGAATTACGGAAGAAACAACAGCTCCACTTTTCTTTACTACTTCTAGGAATTCTAAGTACTCCAAATCTGTAAATAGAGCCGGATACAAATCCAAATCTTTCTTAAAATAGACATCCAGCAATTTCCCGAAAAGTAAGGAAAGACAAGAGAATAAAACCAAATAAAGATACTTGTGAGCAGATATACTAAAGATTGTTAATCCATTCAGAAATCTGATAAAAGGAAGAAATAGCAATACCAGAGAAAGAATAACGTACTGTTGACTCTTAGAAGTTCTTTCTGGAATCGAAAAAAACAATTTCTTTGTCTTTAAGTCATAGTAAACTAATTTGTTCTTAAACTCTCCTAGATGAACTAGTCCAGTATAATGTTTATTCTTTTCTATCATTTCCACTCCCTTTCTAACCATAATCAAATGATATAAGCTTTTTCATAGCTTCAGTGAACTGGATTAGAGCTCTCTAATATCTGGAATTCAGTTTCATTATATATCTCTTTTACTTGAGTAGCGATACATAATCATCTGGAAGTTTGCCTCTCCAGTCAATCCACATTTGCACAGCAATTGGAATTAATCTTTCAAGCTCTTCCTGAGTAAATAACTCTCTAGTTTCAGGTAAATCAATTAATGATGTCGGACTCTCTTCTATAAATCGTTTCTCACTAGCTTTCTTTTCTTCTTCCGTCGGTGGCCAACAATCGTTTTGAACCTTCCAAGATATTTCAAGTAGAGTCCGTTCTCCACTCTCTAGTAAGGTAAATAATTCTTGTGGTAATTCATAGACAACTAACCAAGAAGCTACGGTTCCCTCTTCTGAAACTAAATAATACTTGTTATCATTTCTCCAGATGGATTTTCCGTAACCTTTTACTTCTTCGAATTGGATAACATCTTCCCATTGTAGTTTTGTTGGTTTCATTTTATACCTTCCTTACTTAAGTGGTGATACATAATCATCTGGAAATTTGCCTTCAGATTCGATCCAAATCGTCTCTGCAATAGGCATTAACTCTTTTAATTCTTCTTGTGTAAAAAGTAATTGATTTTTCGGATTAGCTATCAGTATCTTTGGTCGTTCTTTGGCTCTTCCTCTTTTTATTTTATTGATTTCTTCTTCCATCGGTGGCCAACGATCGTGCTTAATCTTCCAAGATATTTCGAGTAGCGATCTCTCTCCACTTTCTAATAAGGCAAACAGCTCATTTGGTAATTTATAAACTACACGCTGAGGGGCAATTCCTCCCTCCTCATCAACATAATAAAGATGATTACCATCTCTCCAGATATGCTGACCGTAACCTTTTACCTCTTCAAATTGGATAACATCTTCCCATTGTAGTTTTGTTGGTTTCATTTGTATTTTCCCTTTTCTTATAACCCTTTCAGACTAAACTAGTAGAGCACTCATAATCTTTTTTATTTGGTATTCCAACATGATAGAACTACCTTAAAAATCAATGTTAACGTTTCCCATTATTATACCATACAAGCGCTTGATATGAGGGGTTTGCTAGTTAAAAA
>NZ_AJRH01000075.1:0-5020 GCF_000297015.1 Streptococcus sp. GMD6S
AACAAAAATATCTTTATGGCAGCTCAGTCTGCGGCTGAAGTGCTTGAACAACCTGCTGTTGTGGTAGAAGCGCGTACAATTCCTCAAGGGTTGACCAGCCTTCTTGCCTTTGATCCAAGCAAATCAATCGAAGAAAACAAAGAACGCATGACTGCAGCCCTCGGTGATGTCATCAGCGGTAGTGTAACGACTGCCGTTCGTGATACAACTATCGATGGATTAGCAATTCATGAAAATGACAATCTTGGTATGGTCGATGGGAAAATCCTCGTGTCAAATCCTGACATGCACCAAACCTTGACTGAAACTTTGAAACATATGTTGGACGAAGATAGTGAAATCGTGACTTTCTATGTCGGTGAAGACGGAAGCGAAGAACTTGCCAATGAAATTGCCCAAGAAATCGCAGAAGAATTCGGAGATGTTGAAGTAGAGATTCACCAAGGTCAACAACCCGTATATCCATATCTTTTCAGTGTGGAATAATCGTGAAAATTAAATGAAAACAACAGAAGGAAGCTGGTTTTACAGCTTCCTTTTTCTATGCAAATGGAGTTATAAAGAAATTTATGTAGAAATGAACATTCTATTGGAAATTCTATTTACTATAAGTTATAATGATAAAGCTGTTATGTTAGATTAAGTATGAATATAAAGGAGAAATGATGAAGAAAAAATTTTTTAATCAATCTTTTTCCCGCTTTTCAATTAGAAAGTTAAGTGTTGGGACCTGTTCGGTATTGCTAGGAACCTTTATGGTGATGGCTACTTCTCCGGTGCAAGCAGATGAAGCTCAAGTCAACAATAAGGAACAACAAACGCAGGCAGAAATTCAACAAAAGGAAAAAAGTGCTGAGAATGGGCCGGAAGTCATTTCTGAGCCTCAAAAAGAATTGACACAGAACGAAGCGGTTAAGGAGCTGGAGGATAAAGCTGAACCGTCCAAAACAGAAGTATCTTCACCAGTCGCTCAGAGCCAACCAGTTTCTCAAGTTGACAATATCAAGGAAGCGAGTCAGCCTTCTTTAGATGAGGAGAAAAAGCAATCTATAGAATCAACTCAAACTGAGCAGAAAAGCAAGGAAGAAAGTGGCTCTAGCGGGAAAACTTCTTCTAGGCGCAAGAGATCGCTAGATGAAGTCAATGCTGCATTTCAAGCTCATTCGCCAATCAAGGATATCCATGCGGTAGATAGTGTCCGTGAATCCTTGACTTTTAGTATTACTGGGCATGAAGCAGACTATTCTGGTGGGTATATTAAAATTCATTTCCAAAATGGGAAGGCTATTAAATTGACCCCTTCTCCAGTCGGTGGTGTAAAGTTTAGCCAAGAAAAAGCGAATGGGGATCTTGATTTAAAGATAGAACCTGCGAATCTGAGAGGTGGGGCAAACTATAACTTCGTCTATACTTTTCAGATAGATCCTTTGACGCAGAATTGGGGAGGCGCTGTCCAAGCCCTTGGACCAGACCATAAGGTGACCGCAACTGCTAAGCTCTATGACAAAAATGGCAATGTCCTCAAAGAACTTGGAAGCATTGAACACACATGGAAAGTCTTAGAAAACGGTGTAGGTGGTCTGACACCAATGTCTAACAATCAGGTCATTGGCTATGATCGAGACAACGATGGTATCGTTGACGATGGTTCGTCGGTTGTGTCTTTCTACCTATTTAATGGTGCGAAAGATCCTAAGAATAATACGGCAAGAAATGATTATTTCAACTATGGAAATGGTGTCTTTGATGGTCGTATGATCAATGGTATGGGGATTAGTGATGTCGGGGGACATATCATTGATCCTGTCACTTCTTATACCTATAATGTAGATCTAAAAGAAGGTTATGAATTGACAGATGAAGCCAAAGCTTTGGGATGGACTGCCGATGCGACGGGTTACCATCTGACCATTAACAGAGCTAACAATCCGCTTCAAGATATCAATAACAATAAAAATAAGCTCATTCCAATTTCTTTTAAGTTAAAGAATGCCAAAGTAGCAGATATCAATAGAAAAGCGCAAAACCTAACTGTGACAGGTATCTATACAAAAGCAGATGGGACTAGTTATCAAAATACGGCCGTTCTTCCCTATACTCTCTTTGTTCAAAAAACAGATCAGCCAGAGTCTTCTCTCTTCGAATATAGACACTATAATCAGTCTGACTCGGAGATAATTCGTTCCTATGGTGAAACAGAATACCGTTCTTATGTTCGACTCTCATCAGTCGCTGAGGTTGAAAAAGATTATCCTATCAATGACTACACGGTCACCCATAGAATACAAGACCCACGAGAGTCTTATCGAGAAGTCAATGCGATTGAGGAGCGTTATTGGAATGAATTTTTCTCTTCACCGGATGCATCTGTAGAAGTATACAATAAAGCTACAGGTGAGTTGTTAGGGACTTTTAATAGTAACACTCGTAGCCTACGACTGACGGAAGAGCAAGATGTGAAGGAACTGGAGTACAAGTTTAAAAATATCAAGATGAGGAAGTCCTCAACAAATGATACATCAATGTTTGTTTTCCAGACCAAAACACGTTTTAATAATTGGGAAAGTCTCTATAAAGATTCGACAATCAGTAAGTTGGATTCTAGAACGGATTTCACATTTAACAATACTGGTAACACTGTTTCCTTATCTCAAACGGCCTCAGCTGAATTAACACGCGTTAGCCAGCAAATTTCGATGGTTGGACGCCGTCGGACAGATGTCTTTAATCGACACACAGATGCTTCTGGTTTTAAAGAAGATTTTATCACAAGGACTGCGGGTAAAGAAACTCCTACCCAGAACTTCGCAAACTTGACAGGAGTTTACCATCTGGCTTATTTGGCTGATCCACAATTAAACTTTAGTGGGAATCCTAATTTTAAGGTCTATTATAATTACAAAGATACTGGGAAAACTCTCTACTATGCCCAAGTAAAGGGGACTCCAGACTCCCCTATGCCTGCAACACTTTTGAAGTTAGAAAACAAGACGATTCCAAATGGGACCTACACCTATAAAGCGATTGCTTTTTGGGACGAGGAACTTCCTGACGTTCAAGCTCAGAATGGTTATGACTTGGGGGAGCTAGATGGGATTACAGTTACCTCGAAAAATTCAGTTTCTTATGACTTCGATGTGATCGTACAGGCTTCTGAAGCGAGTGGTGTCTACTCTGAAGTGAAGAGAGCTACAAATCAACACTTTGCCTATAATACTCAAGAACATTATCCTGGTGATGAGATTGATTTCAGAGTGACCTATAAAAACGCAGCGAAACAGCCTGTTTCAGACGTTTATGTTTTGTCATCCTTGCCGATGAAAGGTGATAAACAGCTAGAATCCAGAAATCGTGGCTCTGAATTTACAGTGAGTTTGACAAAAGCTCTAACACCACCTTCAGGCTGGGAAGTTCAATATAGTCGCACTGCGGGCACTGCTGCGGAAATTAATGCTTCACAATGGCTCACAGCAGATCAAGTGTCGGATTGGTCAGAGATTCGTGCAGTTCGTTGGCATTCGACTGCTCCGGTTGCTGCTGGAAGTAGGGTTCAATTTCCTATCAATGGAGCAGTTATCGGGCAAGATACTGCCCCAGGTGCTACGGCTTATCTTTCTTCGGCATTGGCAAATGGCAGTTCCAAGTACACTGAGTCCAATAATGTTTCAATCCAAATGTCTACCAAACTGTCATCTGCAAGTTTTACCTTTGTGGATGTAAATGATCCATCTAAGGAAGTACAACTAGGACAGGTAGACACAGTTGTAGGCAAACCTAATGGACCAATTTCTTATGATCCTGATCGTCGAATTAAGGAATTAGAAGATGCAGGATATGAACTGATTAGTAACGATTTTACAGATCATAACTTTGGTGACTTGGCTAGCCCAAGACAATTCAAGTTTCAGTTTAGACATAAGATTACAGAACTAACCGAAACTGTTCGTGGAACTCGTGAAATTAATTATGAGTATTACAGAAAAGCAAAAAATCCTGATTTATCGCTTCTTCCTCCCAGACATGTAGAATCCCATTCGTTTACTCGAACCAAGAGAATCGATCAGGTTTTGGCAAAAATGCATCCAAATGATGCGACAGCAGGTGTGACATACTCAGCCTGGTCTGCAGACCAAACTTGGTCTCAAGTGATTTCGCCTGAAATTCCTGGCTATTACCCAGGTGAAGATATTGACGCAAATACATTGTCGGGAGATGAGGCTCTTGATCAATATTGGATTAGTGCGATAAATCCGAGCGATGAAGAGTTGGAAAAAGAATTCTCTTGGGATAGGTTGGTGTATTATGTTCCGCTTCCAGTTGTACCTTCAGCAAGTGCAGCGAAATCTAAAGGCTTTCAAGGGCAGAAGCAGGCAGCGACGATTCAATTTGATGAGGATAGAGCAAGCGAGAGCGAGGTCCACTTTACAAAAGGGACAACAACCATTAATGGAGCAAAGAAATCCGTTGAACTAGTCCAAAGTAGTGTCTTTCTTTATGATGAGAATGGACAAAAGGTAACTTCGCTAACCATTGCCGACCAAGGGACGTACGATTTAGATCTTGTAAATAAAACAATTGTCTTTACTCCACTGAAAACCTTCTATGGTCCGGCAACTCCAGTTCGAGTTGGAGTGGTGGATAAAAATGGGGAGTCGGCTGTAACGACCTATACCCCAGTTGTTGAGAAAGTAACTCCGACTGGTTCAGGTGATAAGACAGAAGGACTTCAAGGTCAAGTCCAAGAAGGTAAAGTGACCTTCACGCCAGGTCATGACTCAGTTCCATTCCCAGCTGATTCAACTCCACTATTTGACAACGGTACAACTGTGAAGGAAGTGCCAAATGTTGGTAAGTTTGAAGTGGACGCAGAAGGCAAAGTGACCTTCACTCCGGACAAGCAGTTCAAGGGTGAAACACCAGAACTTGAATTGACTCGTGTTGATGCCAACGGAACTCCAGTTACTGTCAAGTACCAAGCGGTGGTGAAAGAAGTAACCCCAACCAGCACTAACGCAACCAG
>NZ_AJRH01000076.1:0-4988 GCF_000297015.1 Streptococcus sp. GMD6S
AATGTGGTCGAATGGGGCATTGCGAATCCGCATGAAGCAGTCATGATGGCCAGCCTCAACCCAGCAAAATCTGTTCACATCGATGATGTCTGTGGTCAAATCCGTGAAGGTTATGACGCTGACTTTATCGTACTAGATAAAGATTTGGAATTGGTAGCAACCTACCTAGATGGTGTGAAACGTTATCAAGCCTAAGAAGATAAAAAATAGGGGTCAATAAAGGACTCCTATTTTTATTATCAGATGAAAATAATAGGATTAAAGAAATTGCTAATGGGGGAAACAAGCAAAATCCTTTTCTTGTATTAAAAAATTAGATATAATATACGATACAAAGGAAGTAGTAAGAATGTATCGTGTTATAGAAATGTATGGGGATTTTGAACCGTGGTGGTTCATAGAAGGTTGGGAAGAAGATGTCATCATGAGTCAATCTTTTGACAAGTATTATGATGCTCTAAAATATTATAAATCATGCTGGTTTGAGCTGGAAAAGAAGAATCCTCTTTATAAGAGTCGGAGTGATTTGATGACTATCTTTTGGGATCCTGCTGATAAACGCTGGTGTGATGAGTGCGATGAGTATTTGCAGCAGTACCATTCTTTGGCACTTTTACAGGATGAGCAAGTCATCCCCGATGAAAAGCTACGTCCAGGCTACGAAAAACAAACAGGTCAAGAAAAGCATCGTTCTTGCCGCATGAAATGGAGATAAAAAGTAACTTTTAAAAGTTGCTTTTTATTTTTTTCAATTTTTTGCGAATAGTTAGATAAGGAGGGCGGTATGGTACAAGAAATTGCACAGAAAATTATTGCTACTGCGAAAGCAAAGAAGGCTCAGGATATCTATTTCATTCCCAAGGAAAAGTCCTATGAGCTTCACATGCGGGTTGGAGACGCGCGGTGTCTCGTTGACTCCTATGAGTTTGATGTTTTAGCTGCTGTGATTAGTCATTTTAAGTTTGTAGCGGGTATGAATGTAGGGGAGAAGAGACGTAGTCAGCTGGGCTCTTGCGACTATCAGCATGGGGAGAAGGTGTCTTCTCTGCGTTTGTCTACCGTAGGAGATTATCGGGGACATGAGAGTTTGGTCATTCGTTTGTTGCACGACGAAGAGCAGGACCTGCATTTCTGGTTTCAGGATATGAATGAACTGGGTGAGCAGTACCGGCAACGGGGCCTCTACCTTTTTGCGGGTCCAGTTGGAAGTGGCAAGACGACCTTGATGCACGAATTAGCCAAGTCTCTGTTTATGGGGCAACAGGTTATGTCCATCGAAGATCCTGTCGAAATCAAGCAGGAAGACATGCTCCAGTTGCAGTTGAATGAAGCGATTGGCTTGACCTATGAAAATCTGATCAAACTGTCTCTCCGGCATCGTCCGGACCTCTTGATTATCGGTGAAATTCGTGACAGCGAGACAGCGCGTGCAGTGGTCAGAGCCAGTTTGACAGGGGCGACAGTCTTTTCAACCATTCATGCTAAGAGTATCCGAGGTGTTTATGAACGCCTTCTGGAGTTGGGGGTGACGGAGGAGGAATTAGCAGTTGTTCTGCAAGGAGTCTGCTACCAGAGATTAATCGGGGGAGGAGGAATCGTTGACTTTGCAAACAAAGACTATCAAGAACACCAGCCAACCAGGTGGAATGAACAGATTGACCAGCTTCTTAAAGATGGACATATCACAAGTCTTCAGGCCGAAACGGAAAAAATTAGCTACAGCTAAGCAGAAGAAAATCATCACCCTGTTTAACAATCTCTTCTCCAGTGGCTTTCATTTGGTGGATATTATTTCTTTCTTGGGAAGAAGTGCCCTGCTAGAAAAGGACTATGTGGCCCAGATGCACCAAGGCTTGGCTCAGGGGAAATCTTTCTCAGAGATGATGGACAGCTTGGGCTTTTCAAGTGCTATTGTGACCCAGTTATCTCTAGCTGAAGTGCATGGAAATCTTCACCTGAGTCTGGGGAAGATAGAAGAATATCTGGATAATTTGTCCAAGGTCAAGAAAAAGTTAATCGAAGTGGCGACCTATCCTCTGATTTTGCTGGGATTTCTCCTGCTAATCATGCTGGGGTTGAGAAACTATCTACTTCCTCAACTGGACAGTAGCAATATCGCCACTCAAATCATCGGCAATCTGCCACAAATATTTCTGGGACTAGTGTTGGTTTGCTCTCTATCTTTGCTTTTAGCTCTCACTTTTTACAAAAGAAGTTCCAAGATGCGGGTCTTCTCGATGTTAGCGCGGATTCCCTTTCTAGGAATCTTTGTCCAGACTTATCTGACAGCTTATTATGCGCGTGAATGGGGCAATATGATTTCGCAGGGGATGGAGCTGATGCAGATTTTTCAGATCATGCAGGAACAAGGCTCACAGCTCTTTAACGAAATCGGTCAAGATTTGGCTCAAGCCCTGCAAAATGGCCGCGAATTTTCTCAAACCATAGCGACCTATCCTTTCTTTAAAAAGGAGTTGAGTCTCATCATCGAGTATGGGGAAGTCAAGTCCAAGCTGGGGAGTGAGTTGGAAATCTATGCTGAAAAAACTTGGGAAGCCTTTTTTACCCGAGTCAACCGCACCATGAACTTAGTACAGCCACTGGTTTTTATCTTTGTGGCCCTGATTATCGTTTTACTTTATGCGGCAATGCTTATGCCCATGTATCAAAATATGGAGGTAAATTTTTAAAATGAAAAAACTCATGACAAATTTAAAAAAAGCCAAGGTTAAAGCTTTCACTTTGGTAGAAATGTTAGTGGTCTTGCTCATCATCAGCGTTCTTCTCTTGCTCTTTGTGCCCAATTTGACCAAGCAAAAGGATGCCGTAGATGATAAAGGAAAAGCTGCTGTTGTCAAGGTCGTGGAAAGCCAGGCAGAACTTTATCGTTTGGATAAAAATGATGATGCCAGCCTCAGCAAATTACAAGCGGACGGTCGTATCACAGCTGAGCAAGCTAAAGCTTACAAAGACTACCATGCAAAACAAAAAACCAGTCAAACTGTTGCAGATTAAGGCCTTTACTATGCTTGAAAGTCTCTTAGTTTTGGGACTTGTGAGTATCCTTGCTTTGGGCTTGTCCGGTTCTGTTCAGTCCAGTTTTGCGGCGGTAGAGGAGCAGATTTTCTTTATGGAGTTTGAAGAACTCTATCGGGAAACGCAAAAACACAGTGTTGCCAGTCAGCAAAAGACTAGTCTAAACTTAGATGGGCAGACGATCAGCAATGGCAGTCAAAACTTGACCGTTCCTAAAGGAATTCAGGCATCATCAGGACAAAGCATTATATTTGACCGAGCTGGGGGCAATTCGTCCCTGGCTAAGGTTGAATTTCAGACTAGCAAAGGAGCGATTCGCTATCAATTATATCTAGGAAATGGAAAAATTAAACGCATTAAGGAAACTAAAAATTAAGGCAGTGATCTTACTAGAAGCAGTAGTAGCGCTAGCCATATTTGCCAGTATTGCAACCCTCCTTTTAGGACAAATTCAGAAAAATAGGCAGGAAGAGGCAGAAATCTTGCAAAAAGAGGAAGTCTTACGTGCGGCTAAGATGGCTCTGCAGACAGGGCAAAATCAAGTAAACATAAACGGAGTGGAGATTCAGGTGTTTTCTAGTGAAAAGGGATTGGAGGTCTACTATGGTTCAGAGAAGTTACTCGACCTTAAAGAGCAGTAAGGTAAGAGCGTTCACTCTTTTAGAATCTCTGATTGCCCTTATCGTCATTAGCGGAGGCTTGCTCCTCTTTCAGGCTATGAGTCAGCTCCTCATTTCAGAAGTTCGTTACCAGCAGCAAAGCGAGCAAAAGGAGTGGCTCTTGTTTGTGGATCAGCTGGAGGCAGAGTTAGAGCGTTCGCAGTTTGAAAAGGTAGAAGACAATCGCCTCTACATGAAACAGGATGGTAAGGATATCTCTATAGGGAAATCTAAATCGGATGATTTTCGGAAGACCGATGCCAGCGGACGGGGCTACCAACCTATGGTTTATGGACTTAAATCAGCTCAAATTACAGAGGGAAATCAACTGGTTCGCTTCCGTTTCCAGTTTCAAAAAGGCTTAGAAAGGGAGTTCATCTATCGTGTGGAAAAAGCAAAAAGTTAAGGCAGGCGTTCTCTTATATGCAGTCACCATGGCAGCCATTTTTAGCCTTTTGTTGCAGTTTTATTTGAATCGGCAAGTCGCCCATCACAAAGACTTTGCCCTAAACAAAGAAAAGTTGGCAGCTTTTGCTATGGCCAAGCGAAGTAAAGATAAGGTTGAACAAGAAAGTGGAGAACGAGTCTTTAACTTAGGAAAAGTCAGGTATCACAATACGAAAACAGGTTTTGCAACAAGTGTTCGTATGAATAAGGGCAACTATGAATTTCTCTTTCCTCAGATGAAAACCCAAGAAAAGAGAACAGCTAAAAAGGAAGAGGTAGCGACTGATTCAAGCAATCAAGCAGGGAAGAAAAAATCAGAAGAAAAGTCTGAAAAGAAAGACAAATCCTAGTCAATTCAACTTCTTTGTGCTAAACTAAAAGCATGAAACACGATTTTAATCACAAAGCAGAAACTTTTGATTCGCCCAAAAATATCTTTCTTGCAAATTTGGTTTGTCAAGCAGTTGAAAAACAGATCGCTCTTCTATCAGACAAAGAAATTCTGGATTTCGGTGGTGGGACAGGTCTATTAGCTTTGCCCCTAGCCAAGCAGGCCAAGTCGGTTACCCTTGTAGATATCTCGGAGAAAATGCTGGAGCAAGCCCGTTTGAAAGCAGAGCAACAAGACATCAAGAATATCCAGTTTTTGGAGCAGGATTTACTGGCAAATCCCTTGGAACAGCAATTTGACCTGATTGTTGTCAGTCGGGTTCTTCATCATATGCCTGATCTAGATGCAACTCTTGCCATGTTTTACCATCACCTTAGGGAGAATGGACAAGTTCTCATCGCTGATTTTGTCAAGACAGATACCAACCATCATGGTTTTGATTTAGCTGAACTGGA
>NZ_AJRH01000077.1:0-4939 GCF_000297015.1 Streptococcus sp. GMD6S
GCCAAGGCATTTTCACCAAGACTAGCAGTTGACATGCCTGAGTTAGACAAGAGGAAGAATACTGCAGCTGACGCAAGGAAAGCTCCAACTACTTGTCCAAGGATATAGTTTACAAGCTCTGAAGATGACAAACGTTTGTTTACAAACAAAGCGATCGAAACCGCCGGGTTCAAGTGCGCACCTGAAACAGTTCCGATTGAGAAAGCTGCAACTACGATTGCCAAACCAAAGGCAAAAGCAATTCCAAGGTGTCCAAGGCCATTAAGACCATTTCCAAAAACAACAGCTCCTGTTCCAATGAACACAAGCATAAATGTACCGATTAATTCAGCAACAAATTTTTTCATGATAAATCTCCTTTTTTCAAACTATGTATTAGTCTATCAAAAGAAGGAAAGTGTTTCAAGAAAATTGACTGGAAAGTATTTGAAAATCATGAAACGACTCGCTTATCCTTAGTACTGAAAAGATTGAATGGCTTCTTTCAAGGCATCTTGTAAACTATTTTTCTGGTCAAGTTGGATATAGACTTCCAACAGACAGGATCTGAAGTTGGAAAATTTATAAAAATCTTCCCTCTCTTCTATCGGAAAGTCAATAGTTTTTATCCAAGAAGCTACTTGTTCTTGCCCTAATTTCCCTTGCAAAATGGGTTCATAAAGTACTCTCGCTAAGCGCCAGTCCTCATCATTTGTAAAACGAATGGTAATTCTTTTAAATAATTGACCCAGTACATCAAATACTTCAGAAAATCTGTTACTAGGAAAATCTGGATGACAAACGACTTCCGTCAAGAGATCCGCTCCATGCGCAAAAGCGTGAACCCAACCATACTGACTTGAAAAACCTGTCGTATCCTTTTCTTTTTTAAGGTAATACAAACCTTGAGATAGCATAGCATTTCTTATATCAGCTTTTAAGCCTTTATAGAAAAGAGAGTGCTCGTTACCATCTGCATACAAAAGATTGGCATAAATAAGCGCCCTAAAAGAACGTTTAAGAGTTGAAACTCCTCTACTATCAATCTCTTTGTATAGCCTTTCATTAGAGGAGACCTCTTCTGAGATAAACTGAAACTGCTCAAGGGAAAACAGTTCTTCTTGAATTCCTCTAGCCAAACTCGTAAAAACAAGTTCATCTCGAATTTCTGGAGAGGGATCTCCTAAATGCTCAAGCAACCACTGAATTTCTTCTCGACTATAGCTTGGTTTTTCTTCTGTCACTTTTCTTTGTAATTTTTTACGCATCTCAAGCACCTCTACATTTCTAGTAACTTATCAAAAAGTCATCCGAAGATGACTTTGAAGAGGAATATTTGGAAAAATTGGAAAGGAACATGGCATAGTTAAAGCACTATTTTTTCTTTTTCGGAGTTAAATCTTCAAAAGATGTACTATTTTTACTAATAGTCTCGCTAATGGCTTTTTGTCCCAACCCATTAATTGAGCTATCCATTTGAGCTGCTAAAGTCGTTACAGCAGTTTTATTTGTCATAGCAAGAACCCCTATCTCCTCATCGTACTTATCTACAATACCTTTTCTACCTGATTTTATAGGAGGAGCACAAAATGTTTTGATAGCTGCTCTTTCTAATGTTTTTTTGATTTCTCGCCTGGCTGATTCTGACATAGGTCCAATCAAAGCGTCTATGACTAAATCCACTAGCATTTCTTCTGCCTCCTTTCTAACTCATATAAGTCTTTTCTTTGACTATAACTCTCTTCTAACTCTTTTTCTAAGCGAGAACGCTCTTTTCGGTACTGAGTCTGCAACTCTTCATCTTTTGCCTCTATTTTAGCATACTGCCGAAGATACTCACTACTCGTCTCACTTGAATAAGATTCTAATAACATCAGAAATTGGTGATGCTCCCCATCGTCTCC
Source organism: Streptococcus sp. GMD6S (assembly GCF_000297015.1). Next base: position 1,884 of record NZ_AJRH01000077.1, read on the forward strand.
AGATTTCTGTCTAGCAAAATCATAAGCAACGTTCTCAAACTCCTCATATAGTCTTGTCAACTGAGAACGATTATGATCTAAACTTTCATAGGATTCTTCTATTTTCTTCTTAGCAGTTCTATAGTCATCCTCCAAGGACCAAAGTCCCTCTTCTTGCTTTTTTATTTTCACTTGGATTTCTTCTAGTTTGTCCATTGATTAATATCCCTTGCCAAGCTTTCGTCTCCTTCAACTGCTTGTTCAACACCCTTCTGAATATTCGTTTCCAAATCCGTAAAGGCTTTTACAATCTCAGCTGATTTACTTACTTTTTTATCAAAATGTCTCTGAGTTTCACCCACAATACTATCATAAGTTACCCCAGCTTCTGCATAGACATCCTCTATCTCATCATAAGTTAACTCTGTGACGAACCAAGGAACTTCCTTACTTTTATCGTAGAGTGTTTCAGCATCCGCAACTGCTTTTTTCGCAACTGCCTCAATCTCGCTGTGTCCGTTGCTGACACTCTCTGTCATTGCCGTCGCAACAGCTGTTGCTTGGACGCTGTCCAAGAAAAACATCTCATGGCTACTTATACTACCATCTGATAAAAATTGGGTACTCAACTGCTTTAGAAGTCGATTTTTGACACCTTGTAATTTCTTCAGAGTTTCATAGTTCTTCTTTTCAAGTCCAGTCATCTTCTCTGGACTCTGATTTTCCAAAATATCTTTGATTTGGTTAATTTGATTTTTATCACCCGTAATATCTGGATCAATACTGTGCCCACCGGAATTTTCAAGCAGATAATCTTCCCCCAAGTATACACCTAAAAAAGGTTTTGAGATATTGTTAAGAAAGTCATCTTGAGTCCGGATTCGTACTACTTGACCTGTGAATGTCTTTTGTTTATTGATTATCTTCTCCCTTGCCGAATCCCACGGAGTCAGATAATCTATGATTTTATCTTTAGATTCGATAAGACCTTCTAAATAGAGAGGCGCTGAGTTATATACCACAGTACGCGGAGCGTTATACTCTAAGGCCACCCTCTGAGCGATGTTACCTCCTAAAGAATGTCCAGTTAGAGTAATATTATCCCCATATCTCTGTCGAATCCTTTCATAAAATTTGAAAGCTTCATCATAATGAAAACCGAGCGCCATGGCTATACTACCGACATCTGTAGCGACATCCTTGACTATATCCGCATTAGGATTCGTTCCCGTATAGGCAATAATCACCTCTCCACTGTCCTTATCTAGGAAGGCTGTACCACTCGTCCCAGTAAAGTCATCATGAAAATCATCTAGATACTGGAGGTTAGAGGGGAGAGGTTTACTTCTGTCTACTGCATTAAGAAGTTGTTTTCTATCATCATGTCCAATTTCAGGTTGATTAACTCGCACATTCTCAAATTCGTAAGTCAGATTTGCTGCATCTAGAGTAGCAATACCACTATTCGCTGTATCCTTTTTACTCATACTTCTCTCCTAATTCGATACTCTCTCCTTAAAATAATAGCCATCATTAAAATCAACAGTAACAGAATAATAATAAAAGTCATCTAACCTCAAAGAACTACCAAATCCTAGCACTGTTTCAGCTTGTTGCTGTTTATTAAAATATTGGTTAATCGTTGTGTTTTTAATAATATAATCTATATCAAAAGAACCATTATTTCCATTAAAATGTTTGTTTTTTAATGATAATTTACTTAAAAACTCTTTATCTATACCAAGTTTTTGAAACAAAAAACCATCAAACTTCCATATTCTTTTAGCGGTTTCTTCATCAGAAAAAATAAATTTGTTGTCTATATATTGAACACTTACTACCACTTCATCGCTTTTTGGCGCATCTTCCTTCGCTGGGCTTTTAGCAAGAGTACCCGTTATTGTATGCGATGTTGCATCACCTTTCAGCTTAATTTCTGTAATAGAATCATCAATTCCATCACTTTTCTTTTTGAAATAGACCTGCTCAATCTCAAATCCTTCCGGAAATTGCTTAAACAAATCAAACAAATTCTCGGTTGGATAGACACGACTGACCTCAGAGACTTTGTTCTCAATCCATGCTCGACTATTTTTATTTTCTCCACACCCTGTTAATCCTATCATTATCAATCCTCCTAAAAGTAACATTGTGAGAAATATGCGTTTTTTCATAACCCTCTCCTTACTTATGATATTCAATAAAACAACTAATCATAGTTCCCTTATAGTATACCATAAAAGAAACATTTCCTTGCTATCTTATTAAAATTCGTTAGTCAGATTAGAAGCATCTAAGGTCGGCACATTACTATTTGGCATCTATCTTCTTCATACTCTTACTTTTTCCTGTTATAAGTTCTGAATGAGATATATTTTCTCCGTCAAAAACCACAGGATAACCGTATTCATAGCCAATAGTTGCAGAGTGGTCTGCACTAATAAAAAGGTCTAACGATTCACTTGATTGTATATGGAAGTAATCCTGAATAATTTTACTATTTACATTTTTATAAGTAATAGAAGCATCACCAGTCTCCCAATTATAGTACGTTTTTTTGAGTTCCAATTGAGACAAAATTGCTTTATTTAGTTCTAACTTTTGAAATAAAAACCCATCATAAAACAAATCATCTTTAGAAACTTCTGGATTCAAAAATTCCAATCCTTTTTCAGTGTACACAACACGGCTTTCTAAAAGCACTTTTTCTTCATAAGGATTACCTCGAGCTTCTATTCTTTTAAAATTACCAGTTATTTCTTTTGTTTCTGCATTTCCTACGAGTTCAATCTTCTGATAACGAGAATAGTCCTTCGTCTCATCGTAGGTATCAATACTTCTAATCTCAAACCCTTCCGGAAATTGCTTAAACAAGTCAAAGAGATTTTCAGTTGGATAGACACGACTAACCTCAGAGACTTTGTTCTCAATCCATGCTCGACTGTTCTTATTTTCTCCACATCCTGCCAATCCTATCATTATCAATCCTCCTAAAAGTAATATTGCGAAAAACGCGCGTTTTTTCATAACCTTCTCCTTATTTATGATATTCAACAAAATAGCTAATCATAGTTCCC
>NZ_AJRH01000078.1:0-4924 GCF_000297015.1 Streptococcus sp. GMD6S
TCATTAGATGGCTTTATGAACAAGATTGCGGAAGCTTTTAAAAATATGGATACCGATTTAGCGGGCTCCATTGAAACTAATGAGATGTATACAGTTTCTCCACAAGAGTATACAGAAAAGAAACGAATCCAGCAGAAGATCTACGATGCCTCTGTTTATAATGAGCTCCCCTAACTATTCGCCACTTGAATTCATTTCAGGTGGTTTTCTTTTGCTTTTCTCATCTTCTCACATTATTCCTCATGTGGTATAATAGAACAAGAACATTACTATGTTTCCGATGGGTTGGCAAGTAAAATGAAAGTATTAATGATATAGAAAAGGAGGATAGCTATGGCTAGTTATGAAAAAATAGTAGGGTTATCTCAAGCTTTATATGAAGCGACCGCAGAAGTATCACGATTGAGTGGCGAAGTTTCAAATTTAAAATATATTAAAAATAAATTGAAAAAGAAATCAACAGAGATTGATTATGTTGTTACACTTTCTGAAAATATCTTGGGTGAGAAATACGATGACGAAAAAAATCAGGAAAAAGAAGATTTGAATTCTTTGAGGCAAATCATTTTAACGAAGAAAAGAGAAATACTCGCGTTATTAAGTACGAAGATTCAGAATTTGGAGTCGGATTTGTTAACTGCTCAGAATATTGAAAGGAATGCTAGAAATGCATTAAATGCAGCTCTAGCATCATAGAGGAGGGATAGATGACAGTAAAAGTAAAAAATATTTCAGGTTTAGAAGATTACGGGACGAGTATTCACCGATTTGCTGGAAAATTTGAAGAAGTCTCAAGCGATACAATGCGTGAGTTCAATACTAATCTAGAAGGGGAAAAAGCGGCTGCCATTAATGCCTTCTTTAAACGTTTGAATGAGATTCAGAAGTCTGTTTTTTCACAGACACCAGAGGCGATACGAACTTATGGGCAGCATGTCTTTACATTTACTGGGGAGATTAAAGGTTTAGGATTTTCCAGTCATGCCCATACTGATGAAGATGCGATTAATACACTTACAGAGTCCCTTAGAACCCCTCAGCGTAATCTAATCAGTATCGTTAAGGATGAAATGGTAGCTTTGTTTGATGAAGCAATCGAAGCAATGGGTGATGGAGACTCTAATTTGGGAGATTTTGATGCCAAAGCAGACGCTTATATTGCAGATGAAATCAAAGCACGTAAGGAAACGCATAGCGGCATTATATCTGCGCATGATAGCCTATCTTCAGGCGTTTCAGGGGTATCAACTACCTTTGAATCCTTGACAAAGATTACACAGAACGCAAGAACTGTAACGACATTACCAGTTCAGACGATTATTGATGCTATAAAAAATAATACTCTAACAGAGTCAAATATGGTTTATCTTTCTAGAATCACTACAAAGGAAGATGCCCAAGTCTTGCAAGCGATTCTTTCTGGAAAATTAGAAGATGTAGACAAGATAATGGAGAATGACCCAGAGAAAATTTCTGATGGGGGCTACATGAATCTGGCAGAAGAATTGACTATTTGGATGGATAGAAGTGAGATTGGGACTCAGAAGATAAATCGTTTGTTAGATGCGATGGGGAAAACGGATCAATCCAAGGTTAATGTCTTTTCAGAAAGGTTAGATAAACAGCAACATATATCCAAACAAATACAGATAGCTGAAATGTATGCTTACGAGCAAGATCCCGAGCATGACGCTGCAACAATGGAAAAGCATCATACAAAATTAAGTCAGATGAATGATTTATCAGGTTTATTGACTGCGGTTCGAATCTTGAAAATTGGAACAAAAGTAGAAGGGAATTCAGGTGTACAATTTAGGAACGATGATCCTTTTGATCCAAATGCAAAACTTCGATATACTCGAAAAGAAATCTTTATTAAATTAAATGATACGGAAAACCCTGAATGGGAATTACATGTTAAAGAAAGTAAAAAGTCCATATATCACTATGGTTCTAAGACGGTTCCAGACTATGATGAGCTTAGTGTTCCAGCCAAAACTACTCTTGAAACTTATACATCACACCATGAAAAAGGAATTGACGGAGCTTTGGCTGGTAAATATGAGGCTGAACTTTATAAAATCAAAAAAGAACATGAGAAAGCGGATGCTGAGTTCCAAGAAACTATCGTAAAAGAAGGAATAAAAACGATTTTAACCTATATTGGTGGTCCAGCAGCTGCGGCGACTTTTAGTGTTGCAGATTCTTTATCACAGTTACATGCAACAGACTCAATTAAAAATACACATGAGATGCTGGATGAGATGACTTCTGGAAGAGCGAATGCCTTTATTAAAAAAATAGGTAATTATGGTGGCAAGTCTGCCAATGAGGTGTTAGCAGGCTTCTTTAAGCTACAAAGTAAGGTGGCAGAGTTTAAAGCCAAAACAAAGAATGAGCAAAATAATATTTATAATGTTTTGGTTGGTCAAGGGGGCTGGCAATTAGAACATGAAGTGGCAGGATCAGCTACCGATACAGTTGCACAATTCTCTAGTATTTATGCGGATTATGGAGCTTACCAACGGGTACAAGAATTAAACCAGAAAGGTGTCATGGGCTACTTTGAGAAAGTGGGTTCGAGAGATAGAGCTTATAGAATAATTAACAAATACTTTGATAAAGATCTAGCTATGAAAAATTTCCTTTTGGGAGAGCATACAAATGGTGAAGGCCTTACGATTGAAAATATGACTCCAGAACAGATTCAAACAATTCCTTTTATTGTTGAAAAAGTTATGGGGGGTGACTCGTTCACAGATTTTCAAGAGTATTTCGAACAGAAATATGGCAAATAAGGGGGAGAGAAATGAAGAAAGTACTACTAATAGTCGGATCTGTCCTGTTGGGTGTTCTGCTTCTATGGGGCTATCATAGCTATCAACAATCAGAGCAGGCCAAGCAAGAACGCCAAAAATATGAAAATATGGATTACTATACAGGAAAATGGGAAATTGATTCTTATGAATTTTTAGAAGATGGCAGGGGAGTGGCCGTGCATTGGAAGTCATTAAACCCTGACGAAGATAGACTATTTCAAAAATATAATCCTCTTTTTGGAGATAGCTTTGCAAGAACTAATGGCGCTTCTAATCAAAGGTATATTACTCGATTAAATATTAAAGTACAATCTGGTAACTTAGCTAGGAATCGACCCCAAGATGAATCTGACGGATACTTTACTCTTTCTATCTATCGAATACGGGATAGACGATTGGAGGAATCGAAAGTAGACCTCTATCAGTTGGTAGGAGACTACAATGAAAATTATTTTCCAGTATCAATAGGTGCTATTGTAGAAATAAATGGGAAAGATTATCTCCCTATAGCTGTTCATAATCCAGATTGGTATATTACTAAGAGAAAGCAGTTATGGTTAAATTTAGAAACCAAGCAAATTGATTGGGAAGACACAAAAGTACAACAGTATCCTGAAACTCCGTCGGTAGATCTAGGTTCTTCAAAAGAGAAATTGATAGAGATGACTATCTTACAAACTTACTATGATAGTCTTCGCCAAAATCAACTTTCCTTTCATCAAGATGTATTGAAGGGAAGTGTTTTGGAGACAGCTGCGCCTAAAGTTTATCAATTATTAAGTAAGCAAGATTCACAGTTTTTCCTTTTGATTGATTCTAAGTATGATTATGATAAGGTTTACGGAGATGTTCCACAGTTTCTTGATTTGTATCAGCTTTTTGTCCCAGCAAATACGAATCTTTACGAAGGATTGACGATTCCAGCCGAACTCAGTAAGGATGGTCAAGAGCATTCAGTCAATACCAAAGAAGAGTTTGACTTGTATTACGATGTTGCCAAAGACCGCGAACTAAACAAGCAACGCCGAATATTGGTTGACAAAGGAGAATAAGAGGTTCTAAATGAGTAACAATCAAAAAAAAATTGATTCGGATAACCTAAGCCGAGTGAATGGAGCTTTTAAAGATATGAGTGCAGAATTGCAGAATAATGCCTATGATCTGATAGACTCCTCTGCGACAGAACAAATTCAAAATGCGACTGATGAACTTAAAAAATTATCTTCGGAGATGGTGACAACAATTAGTTCTTTGGATGAGTTTCTAGGAGCAGTTGGTGAGGCTTTTCGAAGTGTAGATGCGAGTATGGCTCAGTCTATCGGTGATAATATGTATACGAAAGCACCTGAAACACGTGCAGAACGCAAAGAACGTTATATCCAAGGCGGAAAAGATTCCAAGGAACGCCACAATCGTAGAAAAATGGTTGAAATCGCAGAGAGTCAATATAACGATTTTCCATAATTACACAAATCACCTGAATTTATTTCAGGTGGTTTTCTTTTGTATTTCTCATCTTCTCACAGTATGGTTCATGTGGTATAATGAGACAAGGGTTGCTCCTCGTTTCAGACGAGTTTATGGATTTCAGGATAAGTTAGTAGGTGAGAAGAGTATTTCTGTCAGCCTCCTATACACCTGTTAACAACTGTCAAAAGTAAAAGGAGAGTGTAGATTGGTTTTATTAGTATTAGTGCTTTTGGGTTTGCTCATTCTAATCTTAAAAAGGAAACAGAAAACTGCTAAAAAATCTGAAGGAAAGGCCAAGAAAAGAAATTGGCTATTAATAGGTTGCTTATCCATAGTGATCCCAATGGTAATCTTCACAGTGTTCAGTCCGATTTTTTCTCTAATGGATATGTGGGGGCTGTTTGCCCATGCAAGTCGAACTGAGCTTGAGCAAGCTGTGCATCGTTCTTATCAAAACTACGGTCTTACAGGACAGTTTGAGTTAGAAAAATACGAGAAAAACTATACAAGCGTGGGAGGATTTATAATCCACGGTACCTACAGTGAAAATATAGCTGGAAAAACCTATCAGGCTAAAACTCGATTTAAATACTATACTCGCTTTTCGAAAAGTGAAACATATGGAAAGACAGATG
>NZ_AJRH01000079.1:0-4810 GCF_000297015.1 Streptococcus sp. GMD6S
AATATGACGGGGCAGAACCCATTGATGGGTGAAAACTTGGATGATTTTGGTCCACGTTTCCCAGATATGTCTAAAGCCTACACTCCAGAATATCGTGCTACTGCCCATGAAGTGGCTAAGAAACTTGGTATCAAGCTTGATGAAGGTGTCTATATTGGTGTAACAGGTCCGACTTATGAAACCCCAGCAGAAATTCGCGCCTATAAGACACTGGGAGCAGATGCAGTTGGTATGTCCACTGTTCCTGAAGTTATTGTTGCCGCCCACTCAGGCTTGAAAGTTCTCGGTATTTCATGTATCACGAACCATGCTGCTGGTTTCCAAGAAGAACTCAACCACGAAGAAGTTGTGGAAGTAACAGAACGTGTTAAAGGCGACTTCAAAGGCTTGCTGAAAGCTATTCTTGCTGAATTGTAATCATGTTAATAGAATTGAGGAGTATTTTTCGAAAAATCCCTTATAATTTTAGATTATTCATAGCAGTAATTCTGCAAGGAATAGTTTCGGGTTTATCTGGTATATTTCTCCATTATCTTTTAGAGATGGTGGAGGGGCTAGCTTTTGGTCAGTCAGAGCATCATAGTGGATTTCTGACAGATGGAGTTGCCTCCTCACGGATAGGACTAAGTTTAATAATCGTGGGTCTTAGCTCGTCCTTAGTCTGGTACTTCTTGCAAAAAGGGTCGAAGATTTATTCCATCAAAGCTCAGATGAAGGATGAGACTTCACAATACAAGCTTCATTTTTTAAGACAGCTATTTCATTCAATTTGGCAGATTATTGCAGTTGGAGGGGGAGCGCCTATTGGAAAAGAAGCTGCGCCACGAGAGATTGGAACCCTATTTGCAGGGCCAATTGGAAAAATATGTATACTGTCTATGAAGGATCGCATCTTTCTCCTTGCTTGTGGTGCTGGTGCTGGTTTAGCGGCTGTTTATCAGGTTCCATTAACAAGTGTTTTCTTCGTTTTTGAGACTCTAGGAATTACTTTATCTATCAAGCGATTTGTATTTGTCGGTTTGACTACCTATGTGTCAACCTATACAGCAGGATTGGTTATTTCAGATCATGCTCTCTACCAGATTCCAGCTATTGCATGGTCATTAAAGGAAGTGTGGATTGTCCCTTTATTACTTCTTTTCTTAACCCCCCTAGCTTGGCTTTTTGGTCGTTTAAGTAAAAAAGTGTCTTCAAACAGGATAAAAGATAAACGAATACTTCTCACATTGCCCTCAGCTTTTCTTTTTCTTGTTGGTCTGGCAAGTTACTTTCCACATCTACTTGGCAATGGACGCATGATGGCTCAGGAAATTTTAAATGATAGCAGTGGTCAAACAGTGCTTCTCATGTTTTTCCTAAAAGCAGTGGTCGTTCTTATTATCCTTTGGGCAGGGGCCTATGGTGGTACTCTTACGCCATCTTTTGCCTTGGGGATGGCTGGAGCTGCTCTCTTGGGCATGATTCTAGGTTTGGACAGTCAGCCAACCGTTTTACTTTTGGGATCTGTTTGCTTTTTATCTGTGACCTTGAGGGCGCCCATTTCTGCAACCGGATTAGTTATAGGTTTCACTGGGCTAGGTTTAGATTCTCTTCCGTATCTCTTAGTAACTGCTTTCCTAGCTTATGGTTTTGCAAAGGTGTTAGACCGTTTTCCTTGGGCTAGCATACTGTGTAAGATGTCAAAGAATAAAGTAATTAGGTAGGAAATACCCGTTTCTTCTAATCAAGGATTTATCTTAAAAGATTAAAAATTATTGTTAGTTTATCAATAACTGTTTTAAATAAAAATGTAGTAGGCTTATCGGAGTCATGATTGAATACGATTTTTCCTAGCTATGAAATATAAAAATAAATAAAGAAAGGTAGAGCGAAGTGTTCTAATTTGAACACGAGCGGAAAACTCGGAAAATAGATAATCTGATTGAGAAATCAGGATTTCTCGTCAGATTCCTAATTTTCAGTCGTTTTCTTGTCGCTCTCTAATCATCATAAAATAAAGAAAGGATGGGTAAACCGTATTTGCTGAACTGAATACGGGCGGAGAACTGTGTAAAAAAGATAAACTGTCTAGCATCTGCGATGCTTCGTCAGTTTCCTATTTTTACTTTGTTCTCTGTCGCCCTTTATATCTTAACTATGTCTATCCATATTGCTGCTCAGCAGGGTGAAATTGCTGATAAAATTCTTCTTCCGGGGGATCCTCTTCGTGCTAAGTTTATTGCGGAGAATTTCCTTGAAGATGCTGTTTGTTTTAACGAAGTTCGTAACATGTTTGGCTACACTGGTACTTACAAGGGCCACCGTGTATCTGTCATGGGAACTGGGATGGGGATGCCATCAATCTCTATCTATGCCCGTGAATTGATTGTAGACTACGGAGTGAAGAAATTGATCCGTGTCGGAACTGCTGGTTCCTTGAATGAGGATGTTCACGTTCGTGAATTGGTTTTGGCGCAAGCAGCTGCAACTAACTCAAACATCATCCGAAACGACTGGCCACAGTATGATTTTCCACAAATCGCTAGCTTTGATTTACTAGATAAGGCCTACCATATCGCCAAAGAACTCGGTATGACTACCCACGTTGGGAACGTTTTGTCGTCAGATGTCTTTTACTCAAACTACTTTGAAAAGAACATCGAGCTTGGTAAATGGGGAGTTAAGGCTGTGGAAATGGAAGCAGCAGCTCTTTACTATCTTGCTTCCCAACACCACGTTGATGCTCTTGCAATCATGACCATTTCTGATAGCTTGGTCAATCCAGATGAAGACACTACTGCAGAAGAACGCCAAAATACCTTCACTGATATGATGAAGGTTGGATTGGAAACCTTGATTGCAGAGTAATCAGAGAATAGCTTTTCAATTACATTAGCTACAAGAACTGTTGTAAGTGATTTATTTTCAATATCTTAGCAATGATAAAGAAAGAGTTGAAAATCCAACTATTGATTTTCAACTTTTTTAGAACCCAGCTTAAGGAGAAATGTGATGGATAAAATTGAACAATTACAAGACTTGATAGATCAAAGCCAACGGATTGTTTTCTTTGGAGGGGCAGGAGTGTCAACCGAGTCTAATATCCCAGATTTTCGTAGTTCAGATGGTGTTTATAGTCATCAGTTAGGCCGTCATTTTACGGCAGAGCAACTCGTTTCTCGGACCATGTTTGAGCGCTATCCAGAAGATTTTTTTGACTTTTATAAGAAATACCTGATTTATCCAGAAGCCAAGCCTAATGCTGCTCATACTTATCTAGCTGCTTTGGAAAAGACAGGTAAGCTAAAGGCTGTTGTGACACAAAATATCGATAGTCTTCATGAAATGGCTGGCTCTCAGAAGGTCTTTAAATTGCATGGGAGTGCGGACCGAAATTACTGCCTAGGTTGTCATCGTTTCTATGACTTAACTGCCTTTCTGGCCCTCGAGGGACCTGTTCCCAACTGCTTAGACTGTGGTAAGGTGGTCAAGCCTGACGTGACCTTGTATGAAGAATCACTTGACATGGATGTCTTTAGTCAAGCTGCACAAGCTATTCGGCAAGCAGACTTGCTGATTATTGGTGGGACTTCCTTGGTTGTTTATCCTGCAGCTAGCCTAGTAAACTATTTTTCTGGGACAAATCTGGTCCTTATCAATAAAACCAGTATTCCACAAGACAGCCAAGCTACATTGGTCATTGAAGGCAAGATTGGGGAAGTCTTTTCGAAATTGAGACAATAAAAGAATTTTAGAAGATAGCAACAAAATCTTGTTACTTGAAAGAGAAAACTATCTCATTTATTGGCCAAAATCTCGCTCTTTAAGAGTTACTAAAAACTGGCTGAGAAAATCAAAACACCTTCACTGATATGATGAAAGTCGGCTTGGAAACCTTGATTGCAGAGTGAAATGTAAAAGAAAATCCTGATTTCAAGTTGAATCAGGATTTTTTCATAGATGCGATTTTTTCTGGGTCTGGTGTAACGCGGAGGGTCTTTTGTCCTGTGTAGGTTACAAAGCCAGGTTTTCCACCAGTTGGTTTGTTGAGTTTCTTGACTTCAATCATATCCACTTGAACTAGATTTGACAAACGCCCTTTGGAGAAGTAGGCAGCTAGTTCAGCTGCATCTGTCTTGACTTCATCAGATGGATCAAGATTTCCTGAGATGACGACGTGGCTTCCAGGGATGTCCTTGGCATGGAACCAAAGTTCCTCCTTGCGGGCCATTTTAAAGGTCAACTCTTCATTTTGAAGATTGTTTCGACCGACATAGATGATGGTCTTGCCATCGCTCGCCAGATACTGTTCTGGTTTTTTGCGTTTCTGAATTTTCTCGCGTTGGCGTCTTCTAATGAAGCCTGTTTGGATCAATTCTTCACGGATTTCAGCGATTTCTTCCAGTCCAGCTTGGTTGAGTACGGTTTCGACACTTTCTAGATAAAGAATGGTGGCCTTGGTTTCTTCGATCAACTCAGTCAGGTATTTGACAGCTTCTTTGAGCTTCTGATAGCGTTTAAAGTAGCGTTGAGCATTCTGGCTGGGAGTCAAGGCCTTATCAAGCGCAATGGTGATAGGTTGGTTGGTGTAGTAGTTGTCCAAGGTAACCTGATCTTGGTCATTAGGCACTTGGTGGAGGAAGGTTGTCAGCAATTCCCCTTTTTGGCGAAATTCCTCAGCATTGTCTGTCGCTAGTAACTCTTTTTCTTGTTTTTTTAGCTTATGACGATTTTTTTGAAGTTCATTTTCAACACGGCGAATGAGCTCACTGGCTTGCTGTTTGACGCGATCGCGCTCTGCCTTATCTTTGTAATAGGTATCCAGAAGATC
>NZ_AJRH01000080.1:0-4608 GCF_000297015.1 Streptococcus sp. GMD6S
GGGCTTATCCAGAAAATCAGGCTAGAAGACAGGAATCTTCATATCGGGAGATTTTTTATCAACCCTCAGAAGCAGGGGCAAGGCTTAGGTAGCCAGGCTTTAAGAAAATTTGTTAGTTTGGCCTTTGAAAATGAAGACATAGATACTGTCTCTCTAAATGTCTACGAGGCAAATCAAACAGCTTACAACCTTTACCAAAAAGAAGGATTTGAAATCGTTCAAATGGTTGAAACACCTATACGAAAATACATCATGAAAAAGGGCAGATAATATTCACGTGGGGCTAGAGTCCCAAGGATTTTCAAGGATAAAGAAGTTATCTTTCAAAGTTAGAAACAAGACTTCTATGATTTCTTAGATAGAGGAGATAAACATGTCGAGACCTAGAAAAATACGAATCTTGCTTGCTTCTGTACTTGCCTTAGTTGTTGGTATCAATCTTTATTCCCACCAAGAACGCTTCCAATTAAAGACCTCCTTTGAAGAAAAGGACACTACAGCTGTCTTACAACATTTAACGGCGTCAGGAAAATATGCGTCTGACATGCGAAAAGCAGGCTATATTGTTCCTCCCGACGGTGTCATTCGCTTGGATGGAGGAATTGACTCCATAGGGATAAAAGGAGACATCGATTTGAAAATGTCGAATCCTAGAAGGGATGAAGTCTCGGTTTTATTTGAAACAATGGTAAATGAGGAAAAAATAGATGCCTACTATATTTTAGATCATCATTTAACCCTAAAACGTAGTTACTATTCTCATATTAGGAATCAGAAAAAAGAAAGTGTGAACATCTCTCCAGCCGAAGAAGAACGCCTGTTAAAGATTGTTCGAAAAGAGTTGAAAGCTTTTCTAGATAAGATGTATCAGACTTTGTATGGTTGAGCTTACTAGTAAGAAATGAACGCGAGACCTTGTTTAGAATGTCAACGATGATAAGAAAAGGGGAGAAGAATGTTTACAGAATTGCTCTTTATTGTCTCTTTACTGTTACTTTTACGTTTGTTTAAAAGTAGGCGCTCACGAATGATTATAGGAGTCTTGTATAGTTTGCTGCTAGTCTGGTTTGTCTTTTCCGTTTTGAACTATGGCAAATACACTCTTCAACCAGGTCAATCCGTCAACTTAAGAGTAAATCCCAGAACACAAGATTTGGAATACTATTCAATCTTCATCTTGAAGAAAAACGATTCAAGTAAAATTAAATTAACTGGCTCAAGTGTTTGGAGTGAAAGAAACGGCGATGTTTACTATGAAGTAGAGGGACAAAAAATTATAAAAAGCCATGGTTTGGATGAGGAGGATGAAGAACTTCCAAACACCCAACCAGATATTTATTTAGTAAAAGATGGAGTTGTTGTGAGTTACCAAGGTGAAAAAGTCTTTGATGCCACCAATAACAAGCCCTACACGATAACCATTACCAACGTAGACAACCAACCAGCCCAATTTGAAGCTCAGGTGGTGGATAAATAAGCCAGTCTAGTAGTGTGCAACCTTTTCAATTTTGTTTCAATTCAATAAAAAACATATTATTTTAAGTAAGCAAACAAGCCCTGAAAACAGAGCTTTTCCTGTTAAGAATTTCTTTTAACGAAAATTGGGAAGCGTGTTTAGAATCCGATCTACAAAAAAAGAGGACATTTACGGTCCTCTTTTTGACTACTATAGATGAAAAGGTCAGCTAACTTTGAGCCTTATTTTTCGTCTTTGTGAAGCATGTTTTTAACACCTTCAATAGCGCCTTCGACAGCATCTTTAGCATCTTCAGCAACTTCTTTTACTTTAGAAACAACTTTTTCAGCTGTTCCTTCTTTTTCCATTTTTTCATCGCCGATCATTTTGCCGACACCTTCTTTAATGGAACCTTTTGCTTGGTTTAATTTTTCTTCTGTTGACATGATTCTGCCTCCTTTAAATTAATTGATTTTGACAAGATGAATTAGTGTACGCGAGCATTTTCCTTTGTTTCGCCCTTAACGGCTTCAACACCTTCGCCTACTTTTTCTTGAACAGCAGCAACACCTGAACCGATACCAGATTTCACTTTTTCAAATTGTTCTGAAGCAAATTCTCCTGTTGAAGAAGCCACGTCAGTTACTCGGTCTTGAAGGCTAACTGAATCTGCTTCATGCTGTTCCTTCGTTTTGATATCAACAACATTCACATTGACTTCAACAACTTCTAGATCAGTCATTTTTGTAACTTGTGATACGACAACATCTTTGATTTCTTTGTATAAAGCAGGGACATTCTTTTGGTACTCAACAACAATGTTCAAGTCAACTGCAACTTGCTCTTTCCCAACTTCAACATTGACACCATGAGTGACATTATCTGTATTGATGATTTTTTCTGTTAGATTAGAGAAGAATCCTCCATCCACATCCAAAAGTCCAGGTACTTTTTCAAGTGAAAGACCAATGATTTTTTGGATTACTTTGTTTTCATAAGTGAGTTCCCCTTTAACATCTTGAGAAACAACAGCAACATCTTTTTTTTCTACATTTTTATCTACGTTTGACATACGAGACTCCTTTATTTATTTAAATATTTTTCCTTAACATAGTATCCTGCAAATGCTCCTAAGGCTCCACAAATTAGTACAAATAGTGTTTTGAAAAAGCCAAAGGATAAGATAAAGCAAGCGAGAATGACACCTACTAAACCTGCAATAATTGGATACTGATATTTTTTAAACCATTCCATTTTTACTTCCTTACTTTACACGACTAACAGTCTTTTTGGTCGTTTTTCGAGGTTCAACTTCTTTAACTTTAACTTCAAGTTTTACCTCACGTTCAATACCAAAGAACTGCTTTAATCCATGAGTTATTTCATTCTGAATGACTAGACATCGATTTGAGATGTTGTCTGAAGGAAGAATTTTCCCTTCTACAGTAACGAAACATTTATTTTTGCGGCTATTAACATGGACCGTTGGTTCTTTCATCAACTGATGATCAATGACCAAACATCGAACAAAGCCTTCGATAGCTGAATTTTTTAGTTTTAATGTATCTTCTTGAGTTTCTAATTGAATCTCTAGATATTGTTTAGGATAAAAGAGTATCACTAACATTGAAATTAAAACTAAAACAGATAGGACAAGTGTCCCCCAAAAGACATATCTAGCAATCAGGAATTCAGCGTAGAGTTCTCTCCAACTGAATAAGTGGATTCCTAAATCACTGACCTGATGATAATCTATGAGAATAGGAAGGAAAATAGTCAAGATTAAGATACAGAAAATAAGTAACAATATTTTCTTTGATTTTGACATATTAAATCCTTTCAATTGAAAAGCTTTAAACCATAATTTTACCCGTCTACAGAATTCAAAATTATGGCTTATCACTTTTAATTTCTTATTAGGTAATGCTTATTTTTTACCAAATAGAAATGAAACGACTGCAACAACAATCACTGCACCAACGATTGACGGAATAATAGCCATTCCAGCCAATGAAGGTCCCCAGCTTCCTAGAAGTGATTGCCCTACAGACGAACCGATAAGACCTGCAAAGATATTTGCAATCAATCCCATTGAACCACCTTTTTTAGTGATTGCACCTGCGATGAGACCAATAAGACCTCCTACAATAATGGACCACAACATAGTGTATCCTCCTTTTCTATTTCTAAATCAAAGAATCAATTTCTTTGATTACACTAATTATATAGTATTTCAACTTGGAAACATAATAGTTCGTCTTAAAAACCGTACTGTAAACATGTACTTTAGATACAAATAAATAAGAAAATCTTGATATTACTGAGTTTCTAAGGGATTAGACTAGTCTTTTTATGACAAGCAAAAGTCGTTGTAAGAGGATAAATGCACTCCATGTGGTATAATTGCATGAAGATTGAAAGACAATCCTTTAGTTTATTATAAAGAGAGAAAAGTTATCCATGAGAGATTTATTATCGAAAAAAAGTCACAGACAATTAGAATTATTAGAATTACTATTTGAAAACAAACGCTGGTTTCATATCTCGGAACTAGCAGAATTATTGCACTGTGCAGAACGTTCTGTAAAAGATGACTTGTCCCAGGTCAGGTCTTCCTTTCCTGACTTGATATTTCATTCCTCAACAAACGGCATCCGTATCATTAATACCGATGATAGTGATATTGAGATGGTCTATCATCATTTTTTTAAGCATTCAACCCACTTTTCAATTTTAGAATTTATCTTCTTTAATGAAGGATGTGATACTGATAGTATTTGCAAAGAGTTTTATATCAGTTCTTCCTCTCTTTACCGTATCATCCGTCACATTAATAAAATTATTAAGAAGCAATATCGTTTTGAAATTAGCCTCAATCCAGTTCAAATCACTGGAAATGAAATCGATATCCGTTACTTTTTTGCCCAGTATTTTTCAGAGAAATATTATTTCCTCGAATGGCCCTTTGAAGATTTTTCTGTAGAACCTTTGTGTAAACTGTTGGCACTGATCTATAAAGAAACTGCATTTCCTGTCAATTTCGCCACTCAACGAATGTTAAAGTTACTCCTCGTAACAAATTTATACCGAATAAAGTTTGGTCATTTTATGGAAGTTGAGAAAAATTCTTTTAACAATCAATTGTTAGAGTC
>NZ_AJRH01000081.1:0-4443 GCF_000297015.1 Streptococcus sp. GMD6S
TTACACTAAGGGTGGAAACTTGTCTTATTATAACAGAAATTTGCTCTAATAACAAGTTTTTTTATGGGTGGACTAAGTGTCTCTTAGTGGGATGCATCACCGTTCCAGATAGAGTTTTTCACGATAACATAATCAACGTGTTTGAGGTCGGCAACTTTTCGTCCACCTGCGTAGGAAATGGCACTTTGCAAGTCCTGCTCCATCTCAGTAAGGGTATCTTGTAGATGACCTTTGGCAGGAAGTAAGATGCGTTTTCCTTCCACATTTTTATAAGCACCCTTTTGATATTGTGAAGCGGAACCATAGTATTCTTTAAACTGTTCGCCGTCGACTTCAATCGTCTTTCCTGGGCTTTCGATATGTCCTGCAAATAGGGAACCAATCATGACCATGCTAGCACCGAAACGGATAGACTTGGCAATATCACCATGAGTACGAATCCCACCATCAGCGATGATCGGTTTACGCGCAGCCTTTGCACACCAACGCAGGGCAGCCAACTGCCAACCACCTGTACCAAAACCAGTCTTGACCTTGGTAATACAAACCTTACCAGGACCGATTCCAACCTTGGTAGCATCCGCACCAGCATTTTCCAATTCACGCACAGCTTCTGGTGTTCCCACATTCCCAGCAATGACAAAAGTAGCCGGCAATTCTTTCTTGATGTGCTGAATCATAGAAATCACGCTATCTGCATGACCATGAGCAATATCAATCGTGATATACTCAGGAGCATCAGCCTTGAGTTGGCTAACAAAGTCGTACTCGTAATCCTTGACACCGACAGAAATGGAAGCAATGAGCCCTTGATCGTGCATGCGCTTGATAAAAGGAATGCGCCCAGCTTCATCAAAACGGTGCATAATGTAGAAGTAGCCGCCTTTAGCCAATTGCTCTGCAACATTCTCATCCAAAATCGTCTGCATATTGGCTGGTACAACAGGTAGTTTGAAAGTGTGATTTCCAAGTGTGACACTCGTATCCGCTTCTGCACGGCTTTTAATGACACATTTATTAGGGATCAACTGAATATCTTCGTAATCAAAAATCGGAAATTCATTTAACATATCGATGTCTCGTTTCTTTTGTGATGACCTACCTATGCTTGCGCATCCCTACGCCTTTTTGCGACGTTTCCTTGATTTATTATAAATCAAAGTACAGTTTTTGTCAAATAATTTCAATTATAAAACAATAATGTTCGGTTTTTATGGTTTAAATATAAAAAGTGGAGAGACTAGTTTCTCCCCACTTCCTTATCAATATTCTTTTTAAAAATTTCTTCAGAGCTTTCCATCATTTCAGAAAATCCCCTATAAGATGAAGCATTCTGAGGAATTTGGATAGAAAATTTCTTCAACAAAGCTCCATAACCTGCTAGCTTTCCTATCTCATTATCAACAACCTTGTCCTTGCTCGGAAAAACAAGACCACCTTTCTCAGCTTTTAAAATATAAGAATAGGAAATCAGCTGGAATAAGTCCTCACGGTTGATTCCTTTTTCAGTGAACTCCAGTTCTTTATATTTAGCATCTAAAACTATTTTTAACTCTTTATGATAAAAATCTGGAAATACTTTTCTTTCACGATTAGAAAATACTGAAATACCGTCTGTCTTATCCTTATTTCGTGGATGGATGAAATCTTTTGGCAACAAGGTATAAACATACTCTTCCCAAAGCCAGGAAACATCAAAAAGAATACCATGTACCTTTTGGGCTTGAGATCCAAGACCATGCTTTTCTCTACTCAGAATCATCAAGCAGAGTTCCTGTAATTTTCTGTACTCTCTGAAATAGGCGTGTCGGATGGGTTTGATTTTATTTATTCTGATAATCTTGGCACGATCAGCTAGTTTATAAGCTGGAGTTACACGCACGATTTCAGATACATTTTCACGATTACTATCGAGCAGAACTCCGAAACTTTTCTGATTCTTTATGTACTCAATCGTATGCCGAATCAACTGCATGAGGGGATTATCATAGGTGAACTCTCTTGTTGTGTAGACAACATTTCCCATGAAAGGAACATTTCTTTTAAGGTGATTTCCAACATCTATCACTCCTTTTACATGACTGTCGTTATGAGAAAATCGCTGGTATTCCTTATACAGACCTTTTCGAATTGCAGCTTGTAGATACTTGGGGAAGAGATACATCAAAAGTTGATAGAGCTTATCTTCACGCGACAAAGCTACATCCAAACTAGTCAGATTGATATTTAGAACTTTCTGCAATAGATAATGCAAAAAATGGTCGTTACTTTCATCAGAAAAACGAGAGGAAATCGTCAATTTTTCCTGACCACACCCCAGAAAACCAATCACATTTCCAGTCTTAATTTCCTGATCGACAGTTTCAAAAATCTTTTGGTCCTTATCCAAATCAGGAGAATGAGTCAAATCATTTGGGAATATAAAGATACTGTCCTCTATAGAAAGGTTATCCAGTGTTCTATCAAGAAGAGCTTGACTTAGTTTGGGATATTCTGCGACAAAATCTTCTTTAGCAATTCTATGCTGATTATCAGTTATCCGCATTATCATCACCAGTATCTTGCTGAACTGTTTGCTCTTTATTTGTCAGATCAAATGCTTTTTTCAATATTGCCAGAGTTTCAGACTCTTCATAAGAACCCCGCAAGTAGTCTTCTAGGAGGGGTTTAATATAATCAGACCAGAGGAATTCATAGTCAAAGTCTACATCCTTCAATTTAAGGAAATAACTTGGACCGATATGATAATGACTGTTTAATTCCTGAACGTTTTCGATAGCAGCATTCAAGTTTCTTAGACGAAGTTTTGCTTCTTCTGCATGGATATCTAGTTCTTTATCCAACATAGCAACTTGGCTTTCAGCAGTAACTTCAACAAAACGGAAACGACGGCGCATAGCAAAATCAAAGGTGTCCACTGAACGGTCAATATCATTCATGGTTCCAATAATGTAGACATTTTCAGGGATATAAAATTTCTCATCAGTCTCATGTAAATTAGCATACTGAGTAGAAACACATCCCTTTTCACCACGATAGCCAGGGTCAATAGAGAAAAAGAGTTCACCAAAAATCTTAGAAATCTCACCACGGTTGATTTCATCGATGATGAAGATAAAATTCTTGTCTGTCTTGATCTCTGTTGGAGAGATATAGTCTTTCAAACCAAATCTTTTCTTTAAAGTTTCAAGGACTTTTTTTCCTTGGTTACGATAATAGAGCTTTTTCAGATAATTTTTGTCTTTATAGAGTTCATAAACATAAGATTTTGTTAAGACAGTTCCTTTGGCTTTAGTTTCATAATTGATATTAAAATTATTTCGACTATTTACTGTGAGATAGGAAAATTCTGTCAAATATTCTTTTTCATCTCTACTATTAACATACTCAAGATAAAGATCCCAAGCTTCATCAAAATTATCTTGTCCTCCAGTTTTCTGAGCTTCTTTCGCTCTCTGACAGAACTTCTTAAAAATACCATCCTCTAGCTTAAACTCAATAGCTCCATCCCCATTTGATA
This sequence comes from Streptococcus sp. GMD6S, assembly GCF_000297015.1. Next base: position 3,521 of record NZ_AJRH01000081.1, read on the forward strand.
CCGGTCTTAACCCCTCAACAAAATCCGTATAATCATAAGATGGATGAAACTGTACAAAGCCGATTTGGTCTTCGTTGCCATCCGTTAATTCTTTAGCAATTTCTTTAGCAAGATAAGTTTTTCCTGTGCCAGGAGCACCGCGGAGGATGAGGTTTTTGGATTTTTTTAATTTATCTAAATAATCGTTAATATTTTTATTCATAACAACTTTCTCTATATTTTTTCTGTATGTACCATTTAGAATGGATTTATATAAATTGATACGTTCTGAATTTCTATCCCAATACACTGTATGTCTGTTTGTGTTATTACCCATGTTCCATTCACCAATTTTCAACCATTCTACACCAATAGAATGGTTGAACTTTTCTTTTGATGATTCATAATAGTAGGATTTAATTACTTTTCCGATTCCATAAAATTTTGATATTCCTTTCTTAGCTATCACAATATCGCCAACTTTAATTTTATGTGCAAATTGCCATATAAACTTCTTTTGTTTATCCCCAGCAGGAAGCTCCCGATAATTGTTATATTTAAATAAATCTGAAATATTATAATTTGAAAAATCAATAGAAAGTTTATTATTTTTTATAAAATCATCCCATATACCTTTATGCGTAGGAATCGCAATTAACCAAAAGTTCACTATATTCTCCATAAAATTTTTCCATTTCAAAACACAATATTTAATGATAATTCATTTGACTTTTGCTAAATTATCTTCTAACCACAGTCCACTCCTAGAATATCATATCTATTTAAAAAAGAAAAGAATTTCCAAAGAAAAAGCCCAGTGTTAGGAGCTTCAATGTTTCTTAACACTAGACTTCTTTTCAATATTAATAATACTCACCCTGACGGTAGTCCCATGAGTTAAAGGTATCTGACAAATGCATCATGATTTTATCAATGTCAAGCCC
>NZ_AJRH01000082.1:0-4354 GCF_000297015.1 Streptococcus sp. GMD6S
GCTGGTATGCGTAAGTCTGGTAAAGTCTATGAAAATACGGAGAAATATTCTGTCATGCGAGCCATGCGAGCCATTGACCGTTCTGATGTGGTCTTGATGGTCCTCAATGCAGAAGAAGGTATTCGCGAGTACGACAAGCGTATCGCAGGTTTTGCCCACGAAGCCGGTAAAGGGATGATCATCGTTGTCAATAAGTGGGATACTCTTGAGAAAGACAACCACACCATGAAAAAATGGGAAGAGGATATTCGTGAGCAGTTCCAATATTTGCCTTATGCACCGATTGTCTTTGTATCAGCTTTGACCAAGCAACGTCTCCATAAACTGCCTGAGATGATTAAGCAAATCAGTGAAAGCCAAAACACCCGTATTCCTTCAGCAGTTTTGAACGATGTGATTATGGATGCCATTGCCATCAATCCAACACCGACAGACAAAGGGAAACGCCTCAAGATTTTCTACGCTACCCAAGTGGCAACCAAGCCACCAACCTTTGTCATCTTTGTCAATGAAGAAGAACTCATGCACTTCTCTTACTTGCGTTTCTTAGAAAATCAAATCCGCAAGGCCTTTGCCTTTGAGGGAACACCGATTCACTTGATTGCAAGAAAACGCAAGTAACCCTTGCTTGTTTTTCTACAAAAATAAACTAAAAGAAGACTTCATAGTCTTCTTTTTTCTATACTAAAAGGGGAGAAAAGAACCTGCCAAATTGGAGGAGAATCTGTCATCAAATTTCAATCATTTTCCTAGTTTTTGTAATCTATTTGTAATGAAAATGCACTTTTTTTGTAAAAATCAAAATGCTATAATTCCTTAAATCAATTTTCCTTTATCAGGGAGGTTATTATGAAAAAAAGCAGATTATTTAAACATAGTTTGTTGGTTCGCTTGCTTGGGTTGCTAATGATCTTTCTCTTCTTGTCAGCATTCACAGCACCTGAAAAACCTGAGTACGGAATTTATGACCCGGATCATTATTTAACGGATGAGACTATAAGTCAGATTCGGGAATTGAATAATGTCAATAGTAAAAAATCAGAAAAATTCCAGATGGGTGTTTACGTTGTGAAAAGCCTAGATGGAGAAACAATCGAGACTGTAGCCAATGAAACAGCTAGGGCTTGGAAGATTGGCTACTCGGGAGATAATCACGGTGTCTTGATTGTGGTAGCAGTCCAAGATAGAAAATCACGGATTGAAACCAGTAATAATGTGGCCAGTAAGATCACTGACTATCAGACTCACAGGTTCTTGACAACAGCACGTCCTTACTTTAAAAATGGTGACTATAACAAGGGTGTTCTCTCAATAGTCAATAATCTCAACTACATGTTCTATAGTGGATCGAGTACGACTGCTTCAAGTTCTAAAAGTAGTTACGACTATACTACCAACTCTAGTCGCTTAAGGGAACTTGAAAGGTATGCTGGTGAGAGTAGTTCTTCGAGACGTCATCGAAAAAGCAGTTCGAGCGACGGAGTTATCGTATTTGGAGTTCTCATTTACTTCATCGTGATGATTATCGGATTTCTATTTGGTGGTCGTGGTTCACGTGGAGATGATTCTGGCGGTGGCTGGTGGGGCAGTGACTCATCAGACTCAGGTTCCTCTTGGTCTGATTCAGGTTCTTCTTGGTCTGACTCAGGCTCCGACTCATCTGGAGGCTGGGACGGCGGTGGCTTTGATGGTGGCGGTTCGTCTGATGACTGGTGAGTGATCATATATTGCACAAACCGATTTTTCCATACAGTAAGGTGACTCCTTTGCAAGAGTTCACTCCTTAATTAAAAATAAAAACAAAGTTTGGGAAATTGATTTAAAATCTGAGTATTTTCTCAGAAAAGTTGATAAAAGAAAGTGTTAAGGTTTTGATATGAAACAAAATAAAGTAATTCTCTCAATAGTGGCGATCTTTTTTGGACTACTAGTTCTGGGAAGTTGTTCCGCAGTGACGACCTATAATGGTCTGGTTGGTGAACAGACTAAAGTGGAGCAGGCTCAGGCCGATGTTTCGACAGCCCTCCAACGTCGTTCGGACTTGATTGGTAACTTGGTGGAGTCCGTTAAAGGACAAATGAATCATGAAACCGAAGTCTTTACCAAGATTGCGGATGCTAGAGCTAAAATCGGTAGTAGCTCAGTGACATCGGAAGAAAACCAAAAGGCTCAGGGAGAATTGAGCTCTGCTCTTTCCCGCTTGATTTCCTTGACGGAGAATTATCCAGAGCTCAAGAGCAATCAAAATGTTGAGCAACTAATGGTCGAACTTTCAGGCAGTGAAAATCGTATTTTTGTAGCACGCAAGGACTATAATAAGGTTGCAGCTGAGTACAATCAAAAGTTGAGAAGTTTTCCAACCGTGCTTTTTGCGAATATGATGAACTTTAAAGAAGCTGAAACCTTTAAAGAAACAGAAGAAGCCAAGACAGTTCCTAAGGTCGATTTTGGAACATCTTCATCAAGTCAATAAAGTGAATCAGCCTGTGAATAAAGGAATTTCTCTAGTAGGACTAGTGATTTCAAATCCGAACCTGGAAAGCTTTTTCCAGGTTTTTTTGGTATAATAAAAGGGAAGAGACAGTGACTCAAATGGAGGTTTGCTATGGAGAAAACAAAAGCCTTTCTTGAAGCGCACTACAAGAGATATATTCTTACGATTTGCCTTCTCTGGTTCCTCATGTTTTTCCTTCCTTGGGATTGGCAAATAGGAGGAGTTTCAGTATATTATTTCGTTATGAAAAAACTCTTTGTGGTTTTTGGAGTTTTATCCATCCTATACTCCGTGCTGATTAAAAAAATCAGTCTTCTCATCTTTGGCATCATCTTTTGCTTGGCCTTCTGGATCAATCTCTTTTGGTATTTTGGGATATTGCCTATATTCTTGGGAAATTAAACATTAAAAAATGAAGGACTAGACTAGCTTCTAGTCCTTTTTTCTTCCTTATTAAAATAGTTGGAGATATGAAAATAATTTTGTTGACGGACTGTCTGTATGATATAATAAGTCCCGTAAAATGAAGATTAAGGGATTTGAAAAATGGCTAAAAAAGTAAAAGATTATTATGACTTGGCTTATGCTAGGGATTTGAGTCGACGGTTGCAAGAAGCGTCCCCTGCATTTGATGAGCGAAAGTTTAGGTTGTTGGTAGAAAAAGACTTGGAAGAGTTGGAGTTTAGCCAGCGTCAAGAACTCTTGGCTAAAAGTATCAAAGATTGCCTTCCCCTATCTTATGAGGACTCTCTCAAGGTTTTTGAGAAAATTTTGGGTCCCGAGTTGGAGGGTGGTTTAGGTATGTTCTCAGAAGGATATTGGCTTTGGCCAATCGGAAAATATGTAGAGCTATATGGGGACAAGGAATTTGAATTGAGCGCGGCCTTTAGTAAGGAACTAACCAAGCGATTTACTGGAGAATTTTCTATGAGACCTTTGCTGGCTCGCTATCCTAAGGCTACAATGGCTTTGCTGTTAGAATGGAGTCGGGATGAAAATTTGCGCGTTCGTAGACTTGCCAGCGAATGTATGCGTATCCGTCTGCCTTGGGCTAAGAAACAAACCGTGGTATTGGATTATTTTGAGGATTTCACCACTATTCTGACCAATCTAAAGGATGATAGAGACAAGTCCATTCAAAAAAGTGTAGCTAATAATTTAAATGATTTATACAAGGAAGATCCTGATAAGTTTGAAAGGATTCTTCAAACTTGGCAAAAGAAGGAGCTAAGTCCAAGTTGTGCTTGGATCATCAAGCATGCATCTCGAACAAAAAACAAAAAGGTAGCCACAGAAGATTGATGCAAAAAAAACTGAATTTCAGCTGGCCTTTTCCGTTGTAAATTAAGGATTCTTTCTTGAAAAATAATGGTAAATATGCTAAAATTAAAAGAACATTCTAAAATATTCAGAATAAAAAGTAAGGAAAATCATGGCTAATATTTTAAAAACGATTATTGAAAATGATAAAGGAGAACTTCGTCGTCTGGAAAAGATGGCTGATAAGGTTCTTAACTATGAGAGCCAAATGGCTGCAATGTCAGACGAAGAACTAAAAGCGAAAACTGACGAATTTAAAGAGCGGTACAATAAGGGTGAATCACTTGATTCATTGCTATATGAGGCTTTTGCAGTAGTTCGTGAAGCTGCAAAACGTGTCCTTGGGCTCTTCCCTTATAAGGTTCAGGTCATGGGTGGGATTGTTCTTCACCATGGTGACGTTCCAGAGATGCGTACGGGTGAAGGGAAGACCTTGACAGCGACTATGCCAGTGTACCTCAATGCCCTTGCAGGTAAAGGGGTTCACGTAGTTACAGTCAACGAATACCTAACAGAACGTGACGCGACTGAAATGGGTGA
>NZ_AJRH01000083.1:0-4218 GCF_000297015.1 Streptococcus sp. GMD6S
TTCAAATGACACCTGAGAATTTCCAGGGAAACTAACACTGATATTGAAAGTTTTTTGTTCTTCAGTATAACCCAAATTAAAGAAATTAAATGCATTGTCATTTGTAAAAGTCTTTTTTTCACCGTTGACAATGATGTCAACTTTCTTTTGTTTATCATTCGTAAAATGAAGATTTGAAAAAGAGAGATAGACTTGGCTATTTTGAGGAACCTCAATTTGATAATCAATCTTTGCATCTTCATTCGCAGAACCTGTGATGCTCGTTAAACCATCTGAAGTATCTGTTTTATCAGATGCTATTTGGGAGAAGTAATCTAAGTTGAGATTAGCAAGCTGGTTTATAAATAAAGCCTGATTATCTAAAGTGTGATTGTTAAAGTTTACATCTTTGTAAATAGATTGAGTGGCAAAGGCAATGGGTAAAGAGAGTTGATTTTTATATAAGGTTAAATGATCCTTTTGATAAATCTCTTGAAAGCCATACTTATCAAGTGAAGTTTCAGAAATATTGTACTGGATTCCAAATAAACTGTCTGCTAAAAGACTGTTATTTACATAACGGAGATTGAGGTTGGTTCCAGAGGATTTGAATCCCAGTTTATCCAAACTAGTGCTAGCTGAGCGATTTCGTACAGACGAAAATTGAGAGATTCCATTGTAGTTAAATTTCATACTGTCATTCCCAGTCTGAATTTGCAGTTTTTCAGTACGTGTAAATGGATTGTCAATTTGGTTTAGAATGGATTCCATAGCAGTGATATCTCTATTATAGGCGCTACGAGAAGCAAAGGCCCATTCTTTAGCTATTCCTTCTATTTGAGATGAAGCATTTAAGCTTATCTCAACTGTTATAAATAAAGACAAAAGAATTGCAAATAGATTTACAGAGATAAATTTTCTAATGACTGCAAGAAGTAAAAGAGCATAAACTAGTAGAAATTCAAGAGTGAGTAGGATATTCAAATCAGTTAAAAAAGAATAGTGTGATTTAAAATAGACAGTGGCCAAAAATCCTGTTAGTACAAGAAAAAGTGAGACAAATAGATTCCATAGCTTCAGTTCTTTCAGACGATTTAAGACTTCTGCTGCAGTATAAATTAACAGAGTGGAAAAAATCCAAGCATAGCGATGCAAAAACATATTCGGGGTATGCATCCCTTGCCAAAATAAATCAAGTGCCTCTATGTAAAAGCCTGTTATTAAAAAAGTAAAAAAAATTGCATAGATAAGTTTCACGTGAAACCTTATGGATTTTATTGTGAAAAATAGAATGGTTAAAATAAAAGGAAGCAATCCAACAAAAATCATTGGTATGGATCCATACTTAGTTGTATCAAAAGATCCAATGAATTGTTTTGCGAAAATATCTAGATACCAGCTACTTTCTGTTTTTAATTTTGTGATGGCAGTTAACTTCTCCCCATGAGTTTGTAAATCAAACAGTGTAGGAAGGGTCATAATCAAACTAGCCATTCCTGCTAAAAAGGAAGTGATAATAAAATCTATAAAAGATGATTTTCGAGTTTTAAAGTCCCAAGAAATTTGGCAGAGATACCAGAAAATAAGAAACAATGCTGTCATATACCCAAAATAATAATTTTGAATAAATAAGATTGACAAACTTGTAAAGTATAGTAGGCGCTTCTTTTGTGTTATAAGTAGGTGTAAACCAGTTATAATTAAAGGAATCAAGATAAAAACATCTAGCCAGGTTTTAATCTCTAACTGACTGACAGTGAAGCTCATTAAAGCATAGGAAGTAGATAAGGCAAGTTTTAAAAATTTTGGGATATCTTTAAATAATCTATTTAGACTAAAGAAGGTTGATAGACCAATAAATCCAAATTTTAATAGAGTGGTCAGATAAACAGCATCTGGCATATTCGACAGATTAAAAAAGTAAACCAGAGGTGAGAGAAAACTACCCAAGTAATAACTAGATAGAGCATAGAAATTCAGTCCGAGGCCACTTGTAAAGGTGTAAAACAAACTACCATTTCCATGTAAAATATTTCGTAAAGCCACATCAAAAATAACGTATTGATGGAAACCGTCTCCTAATAGTGGAGATATATCGCTATTCCAGTAGATACCTTGAGTTAGGTATACTCCAGTCATAATTACTAAAGGAATGATGAAGGAAACAAAATAGGTCCAATATGTTTTAAAAAATGATTTCATGTTACCTCGTAGAATGATAGAAAACTCAGTTGGTTACCCCAACTGAGTTTTGAAGTCTTATTTAATCTTTCCAAAGTTCTTTAACTTTTGCTTGTACTTCTGCATTTTCTAGGAATTCATCATAGGTTTCATCGATACGATCAATGACGCCATTCTTAGACAAAACAATAATATGGTTTGCTAAAGTTTGAATGAACTCGTGATCATGACTAGCAAAGATGATTGATTCTTTAAAGTTTTTCAATCCATCGTTCAAGCTTGAGATAGATTCCAAGTCCAAGTGATTTGTTGGATCATCAAGTACAAGGACATTTGATTTCAAGAGCATGAGTTTTGAAAGCATGACACGTACTTTTTCTCCCCCTGACAAGACGTTTACAGTTTTGTTAACCTCATCTCCAGAAAAGAGCATACGACCAAGGAAACCACGTAGGAAGGTATTGTCATCTTCTTCTTTACTTGCAAATTGACGCAGCCAGTCAAGGATTGACTCTCCTCCTGCAAAATCAGCCGAGTTGTCTTTTGGCAAGTAAGAACGGCTAGTAGTAACTCCCCACTTGACAGTTCCTTCATAGTCGATGTCACCCATAATTGCACGAATTAATGCAGTCGTTTGGATGTCATTTTGTCCAATAAGAGCTGTCTTATCACCTGGACGCAAGATGAAACTAATATTGTCTAGGATAGTTTCGCCATCAATCTTTACAGTTAGATTTTCTACTGTCAAGAGATCATTACCAATCTCACGTTCTGCTTTAAAGTTGATAAATGGGTATTTACGACTAGAAGGAACAATCTCTTCTAATTCAATCTTGTCAAGCATTTTTTTACGAGACGTTGCTTGTCTTGACTTAGAAGCGTTGGCAGAGAAGCGAGCAACGAATTCTTGCAATTGCTTAATTTTTTCTTCTGCCTTGGCATTACGGTCTGCTAGCAATTTAGCAGCAAGCTCAGAAGATTCCTTCCAAAAGTCGTAGTTTCCGACATAGAGTTTGATTTTTCCAAAGTCAAGGTCGGCCATATGAGTACATACTTTGTTTAAGAAGTGACGGTCATGGGATACAACGATAACGGTGTTATCAAAGTCAATCAAGAAGTCTTCTAGCCAAGTAATCGATTGGATATCTAAACCATTGGTTGGCTCGTCCAAAAGAAGAACATCAGGTTTACCAAATAAGGCTTTAGCAAGGAGAACCTTCACTTTTTCACCATTAGACAATTCGCTCATGTTTTGATAGTGCAATTCTTCTGGAATGTTTAGGTTTTGAAGTAATTGAGATGCTTCACTTTCTGATTCCCAACCTCCAAGTTCAGCAAATTCACCTTCAAGTTCAGCTGCACGAACACCATCTTCATCGGAAAAATCTTCCTTCATGTAAATGGCATCTTTTTCTTTCATGATGTTGTAAAGTTTTTCATTTCCCATAATGACGACATCAATAACTCGCTCATCTTCATAGTCAAAATGATTTTGACGGAGAACAGAGAGACGTTCATCTGGACCAAGAGAGATGTGACCAGTTGTTGGCTCGATATCACCAGCTAAGATTTTTAAGAATGTAGACTTCCCAGCACCATTAGCACCAATTAATCCGTATGTATTTCCTTCTGTAAATTTGATATTGACATCATCAAAAAGTTTGCGATCACTAAAACGTAGTGAAACATCAGATACTGTAAGCAATGTTTTTCTCCTATAATATGTAATATATTTATTCTACTAGAAAAGAGAGAAATATTCAAATTTTTGTTTGTCAATTTTGTGTCAATTAAGTTTACAGGTTTATTTACAATGAGTTAGTTGTTTGATTTTAATAATTTTCTGTTATTTTAACAAAAAAATGCTATAATTGAAGAGACCATTTCGAAGGAGAAAAAAATGACAAAACCCATTATTTTAACAGGAGATCGCCCAACAGGAAAACTGCATATTGGACATTATGTTGGGAGCCTTAGAAACAGAGTATTACTTCAGGAAGAAGACAAGTATGAGATGTTTGTTTTTTTGGCGGACCAACAAGCATTGACAGATCACGC
>NZ_AJRH01000084.1:0-4182 GCF_000297015.1 Streptococcus sp. GMD6S
ACTGAGTTGAAAGAAATGAAACTCCGCATTGAAGATGCCCTCAACGCTACTCGTGCAGCCGTGGAAGAAGGAATCGTTGCTGGTGGTGGAACTGCTCTTGCCAATGTCATTCCAGCAGTGGCTGATTTGGAATTGACAGGAGATGAAGCGACAGGACGCAATATTGTTCTCCGCGCCTTGGAAGAACCTGTTCGTCAAATCGCTCACAATGCGGGATTCGAAGGGTCTATCGTCATTGACCGTTTGAAAAATGCTGAAGTTGGTACAGGCTTCAACGCAGCAACTGGCGAGTGGGTCAACATGATTGAAGAGGGAATCATCGACCCAGTTAAAGTGAGCCGTTCTGCCCTTCAAAATGCAGCCTCTGTAGCTAGCTTGATTTTAACAACAGAAGCAGTCGTAGCCAATAAACCAGAACCAGTAGCCCCAGCTCCAGCAATGGATCCAAGCATGATGGGCGGGATGATGTAAAAGCAACTTATAAAAAACACAAAAGGAGGGAACATAATCCCTCCTTTTAAGGTTTTCTCTTCTAAAATTGATTTGAGCTCTCCTAACTTATATGATAAAATAAGACTAGAAGAAGGAGAAGAACATGATTGATGTAGAAGAAATTCTGAGCAAGATGAATCCCAATCAGAAGATTAATTATGACCGTGTTATGCAGAAAATGGTTCAGGTTTGGGAGAAAAATGAGCAACGTCCAACTATTCTCATGCATGTTTGCTGTGCTCCTTGTAGTACCTACACTCTAGAATACCTGACAAAATACGCGGATGTGACCATCTATTTTGCCAATTCCAATATCCATCCAAAGGCAGAATACCACAAGCGGGCCTACGTCACCAAGAAATTTGTCAGTGACTTCAATGAGCGAACAGGCAATACGGTCCAGTATTTAGAAGCGCCCTACGAACCAAATGAATACCGGAAGTTAGTCAGAGGGCTGGAAGAAGAACCAGAAGGCGGCGATCGTTGCAAGGTTTGTTTTGACTACCGTCTGGATAAAACGGCGCAAGTAGCTATGGACTTGGGCTTTGACTACTTTGGTTCAGCTTTGACCATCAGTCCCCATAAGAATTCTCAAACCATCAACAGCATCGGAATTGATGTGCAAAAGATTTATACAACCCACTATCTCCCAAGTGATTTCAAGAAAAACCAAGGCTACAAGCGCTCGGTGGAGATGTGCGAGGAGTATGATATTTATCGTCAATGTTATTGTGGATGCGTCTATGCAGCTCAAGCCCAGAATATTGATCTTGTTCAGGTTAAGAAGGATGCCACGGCTTTCTTGTTGGATAAGGATGTTGAAAAAGACTATTCCCACATCAAGTTTACTGTTACTAAATTAGATATATAGAAATCAACCCAGCTGAAAAGCTGGGTTTTTCAAATAAAAAAACCAGGGTTTTCACCCCAGTTTGACAACTTTACCGATTCTTTAGTTCTATGTAGCGTTTGTACCAAATGTTGACATAGGCCTCTGAGAAAGGACCGCGTCCATTGTTAATCCAATCAACAAGGATTTTAACATGCTCTTTCAAAATATAGTCTAAATCATCAGAATACTTCATTTTGCGTTTATGGCGCTCATACTCTTCAACGTCCAAGAGACGCTTTTCACCATCAGTGAAAACCTTGACATCCAAATCATAATCAATGTATTTCAGGGCTTCCTCATCTAGATAGTAAGGACTTGCCATATTGCAATAGTAGGAAATCCCATTATCACGAATCATGGCAATGATATTAAACCAATATTTTTTGTGAAAGTAAACAATAGCCGGTTCTCGAGTCACCCAACGACGACCGTCACTTTCGGTAACAAGTGTGTGGTCGTTGACGCCGATAATGGCGTTCTCTGTTGTTTTTAGTACCATGGTGTCCCGCCAAGTACGGTGAAGACTCCCATCATGCTTATAACTTTGAATTGTAATAAAGTCGCCTTCTTTTGGAAGTTTCATAACTAACCAACTTTCTACAATTTATAAGTTTATCGTTTACTATTATATCATAAATCGGTCTAATTTTTTTGAATTTTACACGAAAATATTAAAGATATTCTCTGAGAGCGCTAGCTATATCCGAAAAATCATAGCCTTTTCGAGCTAAAACTTGAGTTAATCGTTGCTTTAGTTCGTAACCTTCATATTTGCGAGCATACTTAGCATATTGTTTGTCTAGCTCTTTAAAAATGAGTTCTTGAGTCGTTTCTTGGTCGACTTGGCTGTCCAAGTCATCAAAAGCACTTTTAGCATCAGAATAGGAGAAGCCTTTGTTCGTCAAGTTTTGAATGATCTTATCCTGCAAGGCACGAGCGGGAAGCTTTCCCGTGTATTTTTTTAGCAGTTTCTCCGCCACACGTTGAGCAACCTCTGAAAAATCAAAATCCTTTAAAACATCTTCAATAGTTGATTTGACAATCCCTTTTTGAGACAGTTTTTGAGCTAGCACATAGGGTCCCTTATCTCCAGAAAGTTGATTTGCATTGATGATAGAGTAGGCATACTGACGATCATTAATCCAGTTATCTTCTTTGAGATTAGCGATAACTTGACTAGTGATTTTTTCATCAAGATCATACTTTTTCAGATACTCACGAACTTCCTTTTCGGTTCGAGCTTTAAATGATAGATGGTAGAGGGCGAGATTTTTACCATAAGAGAACTGGGCAAAGTCCTGAATCTCGGTCAATTCTTCAGTGCTAACCACCTTATCTTTAGACAACATAAAACGGACAATGGTATCCTCCGTGATATAAGAGGTTTGCTGTCCATCTAACTCCATCAAGTAGAGACGTTTTTTCTTTTCAAGTTTTGTGATTTTCATAGTTCTATTATACCCTAAAATGTGATAAGATAGGGGTATGAATCTGAAAGTCAAACAAAAAATACCTTTAAAAATCAAGCGGATGGGCATCAATGGTGAGGGAATCGGTTTCTATCAGAAAACCCTCGTTTTTGTGCCAGGCGCCCTCAAAGGAGAAGATATCTATTGTCAGATTACTTCTATTAAACGTAACTTTGTTGAAGCCAAATTACTAAAGGTTAATAAGAAGTCGAAATTTCGAGTCGTACCAGCTTGTACGATTTATAATGAATGTGGTGGTTGCCAAATCATGCACCTCCACTACGATAAACAGTTGGAGTTCAAAACGGATTTGCTCCACCAAGCCCTGAAAAAATTTGCTCCTGCAGGATATGAAAACTATGAAATCCGTCCAACTATCGGAATGCAGGAACCAAAGTACTACCGTGCTAAGCTTCAATTCCAGACTCGGAAATTTAAAAATCAGGTCAAGGCAGGTTTGTATGCGCAAAACTCTCATTATCTCGTAGAGTTGAAAGACTGTTTGGTGCAAGATAAGGAAACCCAAGTGATTGCGAATCGCCTAGCTGAACTTCTTACTTACCACCAAATTCCAATTACAGATGAGAGAAAAACGCTCGGTGTTCGCACGATCATGGTACGAAGAGCAAGAAAAACGGGGCAAGTTCAGATAATCATTGTCACGAATCGCCAGCTTAATTTAACCCAGCTGGTAAGAGACTTAGTTAAAGATTCTCCAGAAGTTGTCACAGTTGCAGTCAATACAAATACAGCAAAAACAAGTGAAATCTATGGTGAAAAGACGGAAATTATCTGGGGCCAAAAGAGCATTCAAGAAGGAGTACTGGACTATGAGTTTTCTCTCTCGCCCCGAGCTTTTTATCAACTTAATCCGGAGCAGACAGAAATTCTCTATAGTGAAGCAATTAAGGCTCTGGATGTCAGCAAAGAAGACCATCTAATCGATGCATATTGCGGTGTTGGGACGATCGGATTTGCCTTCGCAAAGAAGGTCAAGAGTCTCAGAGGAATGGATATTATTCCAGAAGCCATAGAAGATGCCAAGCGAAATGCTAAAAAAATGGGATTTGACAATACCCATTATGAAGCGGGAACAGCAGAAGAGATTATTCCACGCTGGTATCAAGAAGGCTACCGAGCAGATGCCCTGATAGTCGACCCTCCTCGTACAGGCTTAGATGATAAGCTACTGGATACCATTCTGACCTATGTTCCAGAAAAAATGGTCTATGTATCCTGCAATGTTTCGACCTTGGCACGAGATTTAGTTAAACTAGTAAAAGTCTATGACCTCCAGTATATCCAGTCGGTCGATATGTTTCCCCACAC
>NZ_AJRH01000085.1:0-4011 GCF_000297015.1 Streptococcus sp. GMD6S
CGTTCCTATGAGTTTGGGCGGGATGAAAGTTTGCTAGAGTATGCAGGTGTGATTCTCAATACCAAGTCTATGGACCTGCACTATCAGGGGGAAGTATTGAGTTTGACCAAGAATGAATTTCAAATTTTGCGGGTCTTGTTTGAACATGCTGGCAATATCGTGGCGCGTGATGACCTGATGCGGGAACTCTGGAATAGCGACTTTTTCATCGATGACAATACCTTGTCTGTCAACGTTGCTCGCTTGCGTAAAAAGTTGGAGGAGCAAGGTTTAGCAGGGTTTATCGAAACTAAGAAAGGGATAGGATACGGACTGAAACATGCTTGATTGGAAACCATTTTTTCTAGCCTATCTGCGTTCACGTAGTCGCATCTTTGTCTATATTATTTCGTTGGGTTTTCTTGTCCTACTCTTTCAGTTTCTGTTTGCTAGTCTAGGAACTTATTTTCTTTATTTCTTTCTGCTCAGTAGTTTTTTGACCTTCCTATTTTTGGCTTGGGATATGTTTGCAGAGGCTCAGGTTTACAGACAGGAAGTACTCTATGCTGAGAGAGACCCAAAGTCTCCTCTGGAATGTGCGCTAGCAGAAAAACTCGAAGAGCGTGAGTCTGAATTGTATCAAAAGAAGTCGGAAGCGCAGAGCAAGCTGACGGATTTGCTTGATTACTACACCTTATGGGTTCACCAGATCAAGACACCCATTGCAGCGAGTCGACTTTTAGTAGCAGAAGTCTCTGATCGTGAGGTCAAGCAGCAACTGGAACAGGAAATCTTTAAGATTGACTCCTATACCAATCTAGTGTTGCAGTACCTTCGTTTGGAAAGTTTCCACGATGACTTGGTATTTGAAAAGGTTCAAGTGGAGGATTTGGTGAAGGAAGTGGTTCGCAAGTATGCCCTTTTCTTTATCCAAAAAGGACTGACGCTCAATCTCCATGACCTTGACAAAATCATCGTGACCGATAAGAAGTGGCTGTTGATCGTCATTGAACAAATCCTCTCAAACAGTCTCAAGTACACCAAGGAAGGTGGGTTAGAGATCTATATGGAAGGTCAGGAGCTCTGTATCAAGGATACGGGAATCGGGATTAAAAACAGTGATGTTCTCCGAGTCTTTGAACGTGGGTTTTCAGGCTACAATGGTCGTTTGACTCAGCAGTCATCTGGCCTTGGTCTTTACTTATCTAAGAAAATTTCTGAAGAACTGGGCCACCAGATTCGCATCGAGTCTGAGGTTGGAAAAGGAACAACAGTACGCATCAAGTTTTCCAATAGGAATCTGATGATTGAGTGAGCATAGTTGATGATGACCTTATCCATCTGTGGAATTTTTGTTCTAGTCTATATCTCTATTTTCATGATAATGTCTAGAAGTTACCGTAAGATTGTCCAGATGTAAAAAATGTTACACTAGGAAACGACTAGAATATAGTCAAAAAATAAAAGAGGCAAAAATGAAAGAAAGTTATTTTGACGGAGGAATCCTAGATTATATTGGATACTCTATCTTAGTAGCCATAATTTTCAGGCTTACCTTGGGGATCGCAACATCTTGGGCGGTTTGCATGATGCAAAATTGAAAACCAAACACACGGTAGTGGATGAGCAACGTCTATACTTTGACGGGACTGGAGCACAACTGTTCGGCAACTGGATCAAGGGGTTTCTTCTAACCATCATCACGTTTGGGATCTATGGCTTCTGATTGAAAATAAAAATGAAGCAATGGATTGTCGAACACACCAATCTTGTTTAAAGATTAAAACGGCATCTTCTTTCAGAGGAGATACCATTTTTTTTCTTTTTCGTATAAGGAAACAAAAGTTTCTTCCTTCTCTATCTGTTCAATTGATATATTTCTTCAGAGAAAGACTGTAAAATTTTTGATATAATGTTAAGGATAGACTGACGGATGCTTAAAAGATAATTTTCAAAAAAATAACAGGTGAGAATTAAAAATATGTAAGATTGAAAAGAAGTCTCTCTGCCATCATCCAAGCAGAAACAAGATTATATGAAATAAAAGGAGTAACCAATGACCGGAAATTATTCAACACGTGAATACCGTGAGAAATTATATGATGATCTTCATGTTCGATTAAGAGATATAGTGATTTTGATGTGTGCGATTTTTATTGCCTCTATAGGTCTAAATATGAATTCAACAGCTGTCATTATTGGAGCCATGTTGATTTCCCCTCTTATGACATCGATTGTTGGACTAGGATTCGGTTTAGCTATTTTTGATACGCGTTTAATCAAGCAATCTTTAGAGGTTTTATTTACTCAAGTATTGGTCAGCTTGCTTGTTTCGACTCTGTATTTCTGGATTTCTCCCTTATCTTATGCAAGTAGCGAATTGATTGCACGAACCTCTCCAACCATTTGGGATGTTCTCATTGCTATTGCTGGTGGGATAGCAGGCGTAATTGGTTCAAGGAAAAAAGAAGCAAACAATATCGTGCCAGGAGTAGCTATTGCAACAGCTCTGATGCCACCTATCTGTACTGCAGGTTATGGTTTAGCTAATGGAAATGTACGATTTTTATTCGGGGCTCTCTATCTTTTCTTGATCAACTGTGTCTTCATCATGTTAACAAATATTGTTGGAACAAGAATTTTGATGAGGAAATCTCCCTTAAGTTCATTTAAAGAGCTAAACATTAAAATGAAAATTGGCTTGACATCCTTGATTGTATTATTGGTTCTTCCAGCCAGTTATTCAGCAGTCACTCTGACGATAGATCAAGCGCGAAAAGAAGGGATCAAACAGTTTGTAGGAAAAGAGTTCTCTAATCATACGGTCATTAATCAAGTCTACAAGTCTAGGGACAATGAATTGGTCTTGACAGTTGTTGGAGATCCGATTTCAGAAGAAGAATTAGAAACGCTCCATCAAAAACAAGCCTCTTACGGTATTCAATCTGTTCAATTAAAAGTCAATCAAGTCCATAATTCGACAAAATTAGATAGTGAGATGACCAAGGAATTTTATGAAAACATTAACAAGTATATCGATCAAAAACTCTCTGAAAAAGATTCACAAAAAGATCTCGTAAAAGAAAATGAAGCAGACAAGGATTGAGGATATTGAACTTTTCTAACTCGAGGAAGCAAATCTTGGGAGGATATCCTATATCCAACAGTTAGTGGATAGAAAGGATTGTTGATGAGGATACCATTTGTGGTGGTTTGACCAATCACGACTAGCTCAGGTTAAATAAAATATAAAAAAGCAATAACTATTTCAGTTGTTGCTTTTTCTTACTGAAAAATGTTTCTCAGACAGTGATCGTTTTATTTTTCCACACGTGATTTGTTGGCGATATCAGCAAGGATAGCTTGGACAAAGTCATCAACTGAGACAGTTTGTGTTTCCTTTTGTCCATAGCGACGAACATTGACTGTTCCGTCTTCCATTTCCTTATCCCCAACAATCAATTGGTAAGGAATCTTGCTAGTTTGAGAAGCACGGATCTTGAACTGCATTTTTTCGTTGCGCTCATCTACATCTGCACGGACACCGCGGTCACGGAGTTTCTTAGCCACTTCCCATGCGTAGTCTACGTGTTTTTCGTTAGAAACTGGGATGAGAGTTACTTGGTGTGGTGCAAGCCATGTTGGGAAGGCACCTTTGTAGTTCTCAATCAAGATAGCTGTGAAGCGTTCCATGGTTGAAATAACCCCACGGTGAATCATAACTGGACGGTGTTCTTCACCGTCAGCCCCGATGTATTTGAGGTCGAAGCGTTCTGGAAGCAAGAAGTCAAGCTGGATAGTCGAAAGGGTTTCTTCTTTTCCGAGAGCTGTCTTAACTTGGATATCCAATTTTGGTCCGTAGAAGGCTGCTTCACCTTCAGCTTCAAAGTAGTCAACACCCATTTCATCAAGTGCTGCACGAAGCATGGTTTGGGCATTTTCCCACATCTCATCGTTGTCAAAGTACTTGTGAGTATCTTGAGGGTCACGAAGAGAGAGACGGAAGCGGTATTCAGTCAAGTTGAAGTCTTC
>NZ_AJRH01000086.1:0-3961 GCF_000297015.1 Streptococcus sp. GMD6S
GTCGTTACAAATGGCTCAACAGTAACTGTAACCGACAAAGACGATGACCTTCCACGTAAGATTACCTTCAGCAAGGTAAATCTAGCGGGTGAAGAAATCGCGGGTGCAAAAATCCAAATTTTCCGTGGAGAAAAAGTTGCAGGTAGTCCTGTGGCTGAATGGACTTCAAAAGCCAATCAATCACATGTACTTGATTTGACTCCAGGAGTATATACTTTCCATGAAGAAGCCGCTCCAACTGGATACTTAGCAGTAACAGATATTACATTCCAAGTTAACTACGACGGAACTGTAACAGTGGTAAATGCTAGTGGAAATCAGGTTGAGTTTAAGGATGGTAAGTTAGTAGTAACGGACCAAACTGAACCAGAAAATCCTAACCTACCAAACACTGGAAGCGAATCTGGACAAGCTGCATTAGCAGCAGGTTTAGCTCTTCTAGCTTTAGGTGCAGGTCTTGTAGCAACTAAACGAAGAAAAGAAGACTAATCTCATTTAGTAGCCAATAAGTACAGTAATGAAAGATCAGGGATAACCCCCTGGTCTTTTTTTATGGTTCAGAATAATGAAATATGCTAAATTAAACTATTTATCAGGATGGGATATGACTATTACTAGATTTCTTCTGATTTTTACTTATATAAAATAGTTTGGATAATTATTAAGGTATATCAAACTTATAAATAAATGGAATGTTTAGTTCAATGTTTCTTTCTGTTTGTTTAAAAGAGAAGTTGTTCGTAAGTGTACACTATACTTAAAGAAACTTCAGTCTGATGAAAGAATTAGTTTTTATGGCAATAATTTTACACTGTGTCAATATTTTCAAAAGGCAATAACCTCATAATATTACAAAAAAAGTTAATTTTGTTTTATAATGAAACTAAAGGAGGTTTCTATATTAAAAATAGAACAAATATGATAAATATTGCACTCACATATAGTTATGAAACATGTTAATATGATGTAACTTATTCAATAACCCTCATGGATTTCAACGAATTCGAAAGGAGATGAGTGTTGAGATTTTATAATCATAGTTTGTCGTTTTAATGTTTTCGGTAATTTAGAAAGGAAGATTATGAAGGACAAGAAATTTTGGTTACCCATCCTAACTTCTCTGGCCTGTTTGCTAGGGATGATCTTTGCTCCAAATTCAGTTCAAGCAAAGGAACTGAAGAACGTTATCAGTAATATTGGTATTTGGGAGGTTGATAATGGTAAGTTTATAAAACCGGATGCGAATGGTGTTTATACACTTTCTCCTGAACATCATAACTACTCAAATTATAAATTCACTGTTGATTACGATTTGAGCGCCTATGATGGTAAATTAGAGGACGGTGATACCTTTACCTTTACTGTTCCGAGCCCTTTAACTGTTAGAAATGAAACTTTTGATTTAAAAGATAAGGAAACAGATCTCGTTATCGGAGAAACTCAAATTGTATCAAACGGGGATAATAATGGTGGTAAGGCGACTATTACATTAAAAAATCTGAAAACCTATCTTGAGAAAAAAGGTGGCTATCAAGTCCAAAACGTTAAAGGAAATTTCTTTGTTGGTTTTAGTTCTAAAAATGAATTAAGCAATGAAACGCTCCGTTTTGATAAAACGGAAACCATAAATGAAATCACCCATCAAATCAAGGTTAAAAAAGGTGATACGGCTGATTATTCTGAAGGAATCGGTCGAGCTAATTTCAATAAATATCATGGTTTGATTTACAAAGAGGATTGGACATCCAAGGCTCTAAATAAGAGTGGAAAATACTTACACAGCTGGTATGTTCGTGTTAATCCGAAACAAGCAGCCTATAATAAAATTGAAATTCATGACTGGGTAGATCCAAATGCTTCACCAATGCAAATGATTCCTGAAACATTTAGCGTCACGGCAGGTTGGTATGATCAATATTATTATTTGAAAGATGAAGTGGTTTTAGAAGCTGGTAAGGATTACCAAGTAAAATGGAATGATTCTTACACAGAATTTACTTTAACAATTAACAATGCATCTTCAATTCTTGCGAAGAACGGGAAACCAGCAGCATTTCGAATTAATTATAAAACAAGTGCTCCAGCGGATGGCACGCAAGTCCAAAACAATGCTGAAATGAAGGGTGATGACCAGATTCTAACATATGACGACTATAGTAATAAGACAGTCGTTAAGCAAATCGGAAACTCAGTCGTTGCTTCTGGCGGTACAATTCAGTTAGAAACAGGGTACCGTATCATTCTTTACAAGGTCGACGAGCTGACTCATGACCGTCTAAAAGGAGCAAAATTCAAGATTACTCCTCCGGCAGGAGCTACGGCTAAAGAGGAAATTGTAACGACAAATGATGACGGAATTGCTGAATCATCTATTTACTCAGAAAGTGATATCAAGAAAGGGAACTTTACGGTAACCGAAATTGAGGCTCCTGAGGGATATGAGTTAAATCCTACTCCATTTGAGATGACTGTTGGACAAGATGGAGCTATCAAAACAGTTACAAATAAACGTAGCAAAGCTAAAGCCAAGATTAAAGCTAATAAAAAACTTACAGGTCGTGAGTTGAAGGCTGAAGAGTTTGAATTCACTTTAACAGACCAAGATGGTAAGGTGAAAGAAACTGTGAAGAATGACAAAGACGGAAACATTGCTTTCTCAGAATTGGAATTCGACAAAGCAGGGACTTATACCTTTAAAATTGCTGAAAAAGCTGGCAGTGATACAAGCATCAAGTACGACACTAAAACTATCACGGCTACAGTTACTGTAGTAGATAAGGGCAAAGGTGCACTTGAAGCAACTGTTTCTTACGATGATGAAAAAGCTTTTGAGAATACTTACACTCCAGCAAAAACGGAAGTTCCTGTGAAGAAAGTATGGAAGGACGAGAACAACCAAGACGGTAAACGTCCAACTTCTGTCACAGTTAAATTGCTTGCGGATGGTCAAGATACTGGTAAGACACTTGAGCTCAATGCCGCAAACGGTTGGACTGGAAGCTTCACAAACCTTGATGCTGATAAAGGCGGAACACCTATTCAGTACACTGTAGTAGAAGTAACTGTTGCTGGTTATACTTCTGAAATTACTGGTGATGCTGCATCAGGATTCACTATCACAAATAGCTATTCACCAGAAACAGTTGATGTAAAAGCAACTAAGAACTGGGATGACGCTAATAACCAAGACGGCAAACGTCCGACTAAGATTACAATCAATCTTTTAGCAGACGGTCAGAAAGTTGATTCGAAAGAAATTCAGGCTGCTGCAGACGGAACATGGACTGTCGAATTCACGAAATTAGCAAAATATAAAGCTGGTAAAGAAATCAAATACACTGTAACAGAAGAAGCCGTAGCAGAATACGAATCTACTATTACAGACTTTACCATCACAAACAAATATGCTCCTAAAGCAATCGACTACAAGGTAACAAAAGTATGGAACGACGCTAATAACCAAGACGGCAAACGTCCTGAGTCCGTAACGGTTCAACTTTATAAAAAAGTAGGAGATGCTGATCCAGTAGCCGTTGAAGGTAAGAAATTAACCTTGACAGCTAAGGATAAGACCGACGCTAACACTTGGGTAGCATCCTTCACAAATCTTCCACAATACGAAGCTGGTAAAGAAATCACATACTCAATCAAGGAAGTGGATGTGCCAGCTGGCTATGAAGCCTCTGTAACTGGTCAAGTAGTGACTAACACTCACAATCCAGATACAGTTATCCTTTCAGGAACTAAGGTGTGGAAAGATAACAACAACCAAGACGGCAAACGTACAACATCTGTGAAAGTTCAAATTCTTAACGGCGACAAAGTTGTTCAAGAAATTGAAGTTTCAGAAAAAACTGGTTGGAAGTTCGAATCAAAAGCACTTCCTAAGTATGAAAATGGTAAACTAATCAAGTATACTGTCAAAGAAGTGGTTGTGAAAGGATATACTTCAACAATCACC
>NZ_AJRH01000087.1:0-3956 GCF_000297015.1 Streptococcus sp. GMD6S
CGAACAGAATCTAAGCTCGATGACTTCTTATAATTCTTCTCTTTCAAATTCATAATAACTTCCCTCTATTTAAAATATAATCTAAAATGTAAAGGTGGTATGGGTTCAAAGTTAAATTTTAAGATTTAAAATTTTTCAATTAAGTTTGCATTTTCTATTTTAATCTCACTAAATTCTCTCAAACCACCTTCTGCTTTATGTCATCCTCAACTTAACGATAAGGGATCTTTGAACTTTCTATTTCTATATCAGGATTGGCAAGTTTGAGGTAAGGAGCAATATAGTCTGCATCCGTAATTTTGGGACCTAGGATAACTTTTGAGTATTTCAGAGGAAGTAAATTGATATATACAAATAAATCATATCTGCCATTATCTTTTGGGCTTAATACAATATACTTCCTAAAATCATTATAGTTAACCTTGTCAAAAATCTCTAATCCAATTTCTTCCTTCTTCAAGCTAAAATCATTATAGTTGACTTTATCAAAAACTTCTAACCCAATTTCTTCTTTCTTCAAGTATTTCTCATGTGAATTAGTATCTCTATTAATAATATTTTGTATCGCTGTATCATCTAAATTAATTAAAATACGATACTCCATTTCATACTCATAGTCTTTAACTTTAAAAAGGTATGAAATCTTCTTCAATTTCTCAGCAAAACTTTTTAATTCTTTTTCAGCTTCCAGCTCTTTCAATTTTTCAAATATCTGTTTTAAATTATCAAGAGATTTACCAACATCTGTTTCATCTTTATTCTCTGACATTAAATCTAAATAATGAACTTTAACAAACTCTATCGATTTATGAGCAACGATATGTTCAAGATAAGACATATCATATTCAAGGAATGCTCCCTGAGAGGAATCAGCATACTCCTTCCACATAGGTAAACTATCAGAAACTATAGTTAAGGAAGATATAAACACATTAGAAGTTTGATATTGTTGGAAAAACGTATTATCTATACCCAAATAATCATATATTACTCTTCCTTCCATTGGGTCATTTAACTGTTTTAGATTAGTAAGTCGTAAAAATGGAGGTTGAGTTTCAGAATTATTTTCATTTTTCCAGTCAGCTTTTATGAGAAAATTTGTTAAAGTATCAATCTTAGTATAATGTCCAAAGGAACCAATTTCTTTCAACTCATTTGCATCAACTGTCAATTTAGAGCGTATATAGTATATAATCTTATCCGCTTGTTTTAAAAGTTGATTAGCTTCCGATGACTGGATGAATTCTGAATCACTTTGCTCATTTAAATAATCATTATCATACTTCTCAATTAACTTAATAGCTTGGTTGCAGATGATATCCGAATCATTTTCTTCTGCTATCTTTCGAACAACATCAATCGAATCTTTAATTACAACATTAAAGTGTCTTGATACAAAATCCAAATATTTCCCAACATAATCAGATTGAGGGTTATTGATATAATAGTTATTTATTATCTTTAAGTGCTCAAATTGAAAAAGTGAAACAACCTCATCTAATCGGAAATACGCATATATAGCATCTTCAAAACCATTATTTTCAAATATAAATCTGATCAATGATTCATATTTCCTCTTAAAATAGATTCTTCTATCTTCTGGTAAACTATTTTGGTTAAATAATTGATAAAAAACTGTAAGTATGCTAGGAGCGAGTAATTTAGCTTCCTCAAAACCATCATCTAACACTAATTCAAGAATTCTTAAAAAATAACTTCCATCTTCAAACAATATAGAATATTCTTCATATTCCTTTGTAAAAAATAAATATCTATACAAAACAATAAAATATTCAAAATTTTCAAACCAATCAAATAACTGGACATTATTTAATAATATTTTATTTAGTGCAACTAATATATTTTTTGCTGTAGTCTTACCTATTTTTTCTATTAAATTCATACAAACATACAAGACAATTCCAGCATATTTTAATTGTTTTTCTTCAGATAACTTTAAATATTGATTACAAAAATTTTCAAGTTCGTATTTCAGTTTATTTTCGTCCAAGGAACCAAAATGATTCTCTAATTCAGATTCACTAAATTTACCTGTAAAATAATGTAAATTTGCCATTTCATCTCCTACTAACACCCTAATCCAACGCCTTCACTTCCAGCATCATATCGCGGATCTGAGCTGCGAGTTCAAAGTCAAGCACTTCGACAGCTTCTTGCATTTGTTTTTCCAGTTTTTTGACGAGTTCCTTGCGCTCTTGTTTGTTGAGGCTATTGATATCGACTTCCTTATCCTCTTCTTTAGAAACTGCCTTGGTTACGGAGATTAGGTCACGAATTTCTTTCTTAATGGTTTGTGGAACGATACCATGCTCTTCATTATAAGCCATCTGGATTTTCCGACGACGGGCCGTTTCATCAATGGCACGTTGCATAGACTGAGTCATCGTGTCCGCATACATGATGACATGCCCTTCGCTGTTACGAGCAGCACGACCAATGGTCTGGATTAAGCCACGTTCGTTACGAAGGAAACCTTCCTTGTCAGCATCGAGAATAGCAACCAAGCTTACCTCGGGAACGTCAATCCCTTCGCGGAGCAGGTTGATTCCGACCAAGACATCAAAAACACCCAAACGTAGGTCACGGATAATCTCCGTCCGCTCCAAGGTCTTAATGTCCGAGTGCATGTACTTAACCTTGATGCCCATTTCCTTGAAGTAGTCGGTTAAGTCTTCTGCCATTTTTTTGGTCAAGGTTGTAATAAAGGTTCGTTCATTCTTTTCAACACGGGCATTGATTTCACCTAGGAGGTCATCAATCTGTCCCATAGTTGGACGAACTTCCACCTCTGGGTCTAGAAGTCCTGTCGGACGAATGATTTGCTCAATCACTGTCTCGGTCTGTTCATTTTCATAGTCACCTGGTGTCGCTGAAACATAAACAATCTGGTGAACATGACTTTCAAACTCTTCCCGACGGAGAGGACGATTGTCCAAGGCAGAAGGCAAACGGAAACCATAATTGACCAACATTTCCTTACGTGAACGGTCTCCATTGTACATGCCCTTAATCTGCCCCATGGTCATGTGACTTTCATCAATCATGATTAAGAAATCATCTGGGAAGAAATCAAGAAGCGTATAAGGAGGCTCTCCTTCACTACGACCATCCATGTGGCGTGAGTAGTTCTCAACCCCATTTGTATACCCCATCTCACGCAGCATTTCAATATCATACTCTGTGCGCTGTTTCAAACGCTGGGCTTCTAGCAGTTTGCCTTCCTTTTCAAAGACAGCCAACTGCTCCTCCAACTCTGCCTGAATCTTAGCAATCGCAACCTCCATGTGGTCATCATTGGTCACAAAGTGAGTGGCAGGGAAAATCGCCAAATGATCCACTTCTCCCAATACCTGACCTGTCAAAGCCTCAACTTCACGGATACGGTCGATTTCGTCTCCGAAAAATTCTACTCTAAAAGCGTGTTCATCACGAGAAGCTGGGAAAATCTCCACCACATCTCCGCGAACGCGAAATCTTCCCCGTTGGAAATCAATATCATTGCGTTCAAACTGTATATCTACCAAGTCATTCAAGAGTTTATCACGAGAAATCTCCAGACCTGGACGGAGACTAACGACGCTATCAGAATATTCCTTGGGCGAACCCAAACCATAGATACAAGAGACAGAAGCCACTACGATGACATCATTGCGCTCCAGAAGGGCTGAAGTCGCCGAGTGACGGAGCTTGTCAATCTCGTCATTGACCGAGCTATCCTTCTCTATATAGGTATCACTAGAAGGGACATAGGCCTCAGGTTGATAATAATCATAGTACGATACGAAGTACTCAACAGCATTTTCAGGGAAAAATTCCTTGAACTCCCCATAGAGCTGACCAGCCAGAGTCTTATTGTGGGCAATAACCAAAGTTGGTTTATTGACTTTGGAAATGACCTGACTCATGGTATAGGTCTTCCCTGTACCCGTCGCCCC
>NZ_AJRH01000088.1:0-3805 GCF_000297015.1 Streptococcus sp. GMD6S
TTTTCACCAAGTTTTACATTCAAGCTATCTGCCTGAACTTCCAACTCTGAAACAACTGTATCCGTAAGGCTAAATGTATCTGCAATGCCTGGCCATGGAACAGTCACTTTGTACTCAAAGAGTTCCTCTTCTGCCTTCAAATCTTCATGTTCTTTGTCATTAACCTTCTTCGTAATTTCTGTTACAACTGGAGGTTTCACGTAAACTGGATTTGAACGGCGAATGGTACTTGGTTTGTCAGCTGTTTTAGCATGTTTACTTGGATCAGGATTATTATCCTCACCATTCCACATGATATTACCCTGGTTCAGCAAACCGAAGCCATCATTATCCTGAAGAAGGGCCATGAATTCTTTGCTCGCTTGATTATTGCGATATTGCTCCTTCAAGCGAACGGTAATGGTCATTTTAGCTTTTTGAAGCACTAAGTATTCATAACCATTCACACTTGGTACATCAGCAACAACAACTTCACGTTCGTTTCCGAGATCGTCATTTTGTTTCACTACACGAGTCAAGATTTGACCTTGTGGTCCAGAAGCATGATGACCTACAACTTCTAAACGATAGTCAAGAGGGTCTGTCAACATAACGTTTTGCTTAAACTCATAAGGAACGTTGTTGAAGTTGTAATCTACTGTATAAGTAAATGTTTCGTCTTTGGCAGACAAGTTAGCCGCATAGGCTGGTTTTTTAGTCAATTGAAGTGGATCTTCAATAGTACCAGTATCATTGCTTTGATCTTGGTCTGCAATTTTCTTGGTGGCACTTGGGTAACAGTATTCAAGTTTTTGAACTTCTACAGTTTCTTTCGAACCACCGATTGTTTCAGTCGCAAAATCACCAACTTTAAATTTACCAGTCAGCTCAGGAACTGGAACTGTCTCCTTAACTGGTTTGTAGTCTGCAGGAGGGTCTTGCTCATCATCCTCATCAACTTGTTCAGCATGTGCTTCCTTACTCAAATCATAGTCAAACTTGTTGTTTCCTGGATTAAAGACACTCTCTGGAACAGAGATTGTAACCTTGTCTCCTTCTTGAACAATCTTACCACGAATTTCTTTCTTCGAATCGGTAACCTTTGATACAATCTTCTTACCATTAATTCGAACTGCATCTACCTTATATCCTGGAGTAACTTCAAACTCACCTTTGATATCTTCTTTAACCAGAGCAGCACCAACAGATTCTAGAACTCGACTTGAGAATTTATTGATATCGCTTTGTTCATTAACATAGAAGGAAACATCTTTTCCATTGATATTTTTAGCTGGAGAAGCCATCCCCTCTAATGCTTCATGGAAAATCTCTTGGACACTTCGGTTATCCCCTATATCAAAATATTTTGAATAACCTTCTTTATATGTGTCATAGTACTGAGCTTTGGAATTCGCAAAGATTGTTACGTCTTCCCAGAAACCAACTACTACTGTTCCTTCAGAACCAACAACATTTTTAAGTCTTGTAGATGCTTCCTTAACCTCTTTCACACGCCCTAAAACGTTTTGAGACGCCTCTGTTAGTTCATTAAAATTCCATGCACGTGTAAGAATATTGTTCCGATAGTCACTGTACTCTAGACGAACCTTACCATCAGGGTCACGTTTCCCATTGGCAACACCATCCGTAATCAAAAGAAAGATAGTTTTACGACCATTAGCCATATTCCCTTTTCTTTCATTATATTGAGCAATGACATCGTCAATAGCTGGAACAGTTGGTGTTCCTCCCGCTACTTTAATATTATTAATGAATTGATGGATATCATTTTGGTCAGAAGACAAGTTACTTGCCTTGTATTTGTAATCATAGTCAGGTCCCCAACTACCATAAACATCTTTACGGCCTGTAAAATCGTTATTGTAGTAGTAGTTGTATCCATCTGCACCTTGGAAGGTCGCCATCATAACCCGGTCTGATGTATCTGGATTATCAGTCTTAACCAAACGTGGGTTATTTTCATCATACTCTTCTTCCTTCACAAATGTCGTCAGAGTTTTTAAAGCATTCTGGACATTTGGAATGGTGTTCTTAAATGATCCACTCGCATCCTGCAAGATTACCAAATCCACTGGTTTTCTAGGCAGGCGCCAGCTAATTTTTTCCGTTTTTTCAATTTTACGGGAACATCCATTTTGTGTTATCTTTGTATTTCCACCTACTTCAATAGTACTACCGCCTTCATTTGCTGCAGCGCTACCAAGTATCTGTCCCATTAAGGCTAATGGAACAGATAAGAATAAAATGATAAACAATATGGAGACCTTTTTAATGAAATCTCTCATTGCTATTTCTGAAATCCTATTGTGATTTCTTCTTCCCCCTTTTCTATAGTAGATATATGTTAGTTGAGTAGTGTTTGCAACTCTTTAGAAAAGCTTTCCGCATCGGAATGGTTAACCAATACATTTTTTACTTCTTGCTTTTTGGTTACAAAATACATACTTGGTATGGTCTGAACCTGTAATAGATCTGCAGCTGATTGATCTTCGTCATAGTAATAAGGGAAAGTGTATCCTTTTTCCTTAATGTATCGATCAGCACTCTCTTTTGTTTCTTTACCAGGTTCGTTCATATTTAGTAAAACAAAATTGATCTGTTCACCATACTTTTCATACATCTGCTGAACAATGGGTAGTTGTTTCTGACAATGAGGACACCAACTAGCCCATTCGACAATTAACATAGGTTTATCATACAGCTCTGAACTAGCAACCAATTTACCGTCTTGAGAAGTCATTTTAAATTCTGGAAGTTGTTGACCTTTTAGACTCAAGGCAGTATTGTTCTCAGCACTTGAAGTTGATTGCGAAACTGATGAAGTCCCTACTTCTCCGTCCTTAGCGGGTCTAGTATAATAAATCAAACCCACCGACAATCCGATGATGACTCCCACTGCTAAAAACGGAAGCCACCACTTATCTTTTTGCATAGAATCTCCTTTCCTTTTTGATGAAATATGGCGAGTAGAACTTGAGTAAATAATATATTAAATAATTTATAAACTCTCCAAAACTCATCCATTCCAAAAAACATTTTATCATTTACTAATTCGTATTTCAAGAAATATGTTGTCAAATTGTAAACTTTTTTCTTTCCCACGCTAAACCCGCCACACTACTGCATTAAATAGGTATAATGAAAATGATTGGACGTTATTTTCTAATTATTTTCAGAATATTATTTCTTTTTAATGCATAATTCACTCTTTCTTGTTTTCTGTTTTTCTATATAATAACTATACTAAAAACAGCAACGAAATACATTTAAAAATTTGCAATAATAAAAAAGATTGCCCAATCAGACAATCTTTTTTATGTTCTTAATACAAATCAAGATAATTATCAACTTCCCATTGTGACACAAAGGTTGCATAGCTAGCCCACTCGATACGTTTAGCTTCAAGGAAGCTCGTGTAGATGTGTTCACCTAGGGCTGCCTTGACCACTTCATCCTCAGTCAAGGCTTTCAAGGCGTTGTGAAGCGTTGATGGAAGGTCAGTAATTCCAGCTTCCTTACGCTCTTCCGCTGTCATGATATAGATATTTTCTTCGATAGGAGCTGGTGCTTCGATTTTGTTTTCAATACCATGCAAACCAACTTCCAATAGAACTGCCATAGCGATGTATGGGTTTGCCATCGGGTCCACTGAACGCAACTCAAGACGAGTTCCCATACCACGTGAAGCTGGTACGCGCACAAGTGGCGAACGGTTACGACCAGCCCAAGCAATGTAAACAGGCGCTTCATAACCTGGAACCAAACGTTTGTATGAGTTAACTGTTGGGTTCATGATAGCAGTATA
>NZ_AJRH01000089.1:0-3749 GCF_000297015.1 Streptococcus sp. GMD6S
TGACCATCCTTGAAGGT
The DNA here is from genome assembly GCF_000297015.1 of Streptococcus sp. GMD6S. The sequence continues at coordinate 18 of NZ_AJRH01000089.1, forward strand.
TACTTTAATGCCTTCGATGATATTTCCGTTGTAGCTAAGTGGTTTTGTAGAGGTTACATAGCCCTCTGCACGACGGAAGTCAGGAGCCGTAAAGACTTCTTCTGTCGGCATATTTGGTAAGAATTCTTCGCCCTGTGCATTGATAGCGCCAGCTGATTCCCAAACGTGATTCTTAGGCAAGCCAAGTGTCAAATCTGTCCCTGGCGCTGTGTAGTGAAGGGCTGAGAATTGTTCTTTATTGAGCATTTCTGCCTTGCTCTTAAGGATAGCAGCATGCTCTTCCCAAGCTTTAACAGGATCTTCTTCGTAGACACGGCAAGTTTTGAAGATCTGATCCCAAAGGAGGTCCACTGCTTCTTCATCGCTCGCAGCATTTGGAAAAACCTTCTTAGCCCACTCAAGCCCTGCTGCAGCTGCTACAGTCCAGCTAACCTTGTTGGATTGCGTTGCGATACGCATTGGCTTCATCGCAAGTCCCATAGCTTTGGCAGAAGCTGAAAGCTTGTCAGCATCCACTCCGTTCAAGGCACCTGGGTCAGAAGAACGGACACCGAGACGGCTAGCCTTGTTTTCCAAGAGGTAGTTCATCTCAGCAATCTTGTATTCTGGCACATTGTTCAGACGCTCTATCGGCGCGTGGAGGAATTTCTCACGGTTGATGATATCATCTGTCCACTGAACAATAACCTCATGAGCACCCAAGGCATAAGCTTCTTTCACGATCAAATGCGCCAACTCACGTTGCTCCACATCGATAGAAAGAGCCAAGGTGTGACCAGGTTGCACGTTAATTCCATTCGCAACCAACAATTTCGCATATTTTTCTAGATTTTCTTTAAAATTTGGTAAAACCATTCTATTCTTCCTTTTCTTTTGTTATTTTTCCTTCAAAGCAGAAAATAATCCTGCTAAAGCAATGGCACCAGACAAGAGCGCTGTCGATAGAATAATTGTTTCATCTGCCAGCTCTAGCTGATAGTCAAAAATCTTTTCAGCAGGTTTATCTTCCGCAAAAATTCTTAGTTTCATCAAATGTCCCCCATTACTAGTATATCACATATATTAGCATTTTAAAAAACAAGCTCATTAAAGCTTGTTTTTATTTAACTATCACAAAAGTCGTGTACATATCTTTCCACTTCTTTTTCCATAAATTGAATCTCACAAATACCCCATTTATCATTCTTTACCGTTACATCTGCCATCATCTGTAATTTTAAACTCTGGCGATTGAAAATTCCTTCCCACTGTTTATATTTTGCACTTGGAACTAAATTTCCAAACTTCGAATTTTGACTATCTGTAATGATACAGAGATTCCCAAAGGAGTGCAAAAATTTATCATCAATTTTTTCAACTCTTTCATCACTATTTGGATGTTGTGGAAACCAATGCTCTATAGAACGACGATATGTAAATTTGAAATCTTCAAACTTAACATCGTATGCTTTCTTTAATTCTTCACGATTTTTCCATAAAACATAATCTACAAAGTTAAAAGCATAAACAGGAATTGCACCATATTTCTTAATTCTTCTATCCTCAGTAAACAGTCTTTCTTCTGCATACGTCACTGCCATTTTTTCAAGAAATTCTTTAAAATGAGCACCAAATTCTTGATCATTTAGTTCTTCAATATGTCTGAAGAGAAATTGAAAAATCTCATATAACCAACGACTATCACGATTAGCAGTAAAGGTCACAGCAAACATAGATTGAAGGAGGATAATGTTTTTGTTAATTTCCGAATCTGAAAATGTATTCTTAGTAAAGCGTTCTTCAACTATGTAATGCTCTTTCGCTTTTCCATTAGGTTGATATTCATAATAAGTTCCCTTCTGCAAAAACCATTCATCCTTATTTCTGCTTGAAGAATCCATATTTGAATTTCTAACGATGTAATTATCAAAAATATGTTTTATTTTAAGAAGAAATTCACTGAATTCAATAATCCAAGTCTTATTTTTATTTTTTATATCAAATAGGGCTAAAAGTTTCTTGTCGTCTAACTGAACCTCATTGGTATCCTTACCTTCCCAAATTGCCAATACATGGAGTAGGAAGGTTGGAAAATCGATAACTTGGGTATAATCACCAAAATCTTTTTCTACTTCTATATTTTTTTCATTTATCTTTTTTCCTAATATATCTGATAACTTTCTTCTTTCATTTTGATAAAAATCAATATCATCATAAATATTATGAAATGAGTAATTTGTAAAATGCCATCCAAAAATACGTTCGCGTTCTTGAAAATCATCTGCTCTCTTCCGTCGCATCTTAAATTGACTTGATACCGGCTTATCAAATTCCGCACAGGCATCCCAAATTCTTGCAAATTTTTGTGCCATTTCTTGATCTGCACCAAACTTGGCCATCATTTGCGCCTTAAGGATCTCATGAGCCTCTAGTTGTTCTCCACGAGAGTTGAAACGTTCGAAATAAAGATTTAAGTCTAAATCTTCAGAAAGTATACTCCGAAAAATAATAACTTTATCAAAAAGATAATCAACGAAAGACTGAGGATTAAGGTGACGCTCCTCTAGCACTTTTTTCAATGCGTCTTTAGCATGTCCGTAACCTCTAGTTAATTCATTTTCATCGTCCTCAGAGATTTTTTCCTTAGTAAATAGTTTTTGAATATTCTCATTTGATTTCTTCCTAGCTGGAAAGGTAAGATTGACAGCTTTCAATAGATCAAAACCAAACTCATGCTTCAAAGCTAAGGCAATCAAATTAAGGGCTGTTGTCCGTTGTTGCCCATCTATGATTTTGAAAATGTCATTCTCTTTATTAACGACTAATGTTCCAATATAGTAATTGTCTCTATTTTCTTGAAAAGCATCTGCTACGTCGTTCAATAACTGCTCAATTTCATCATAAGTCCAGGCAAAATTTCTCTGATAAAGAGGAATAGCATAGGTATCTTCATTTAACAGACGATTAACAGATAAGCTTATATGCGTTTCTACCATTTATCTTTTTCCTCTTCTATAATCTTGTCCACAGTATAATTTTCAAATAACTCTCTATCTATCTTTATCATGAAATCATTCGGAGTGACGGCATGAGATAAAAGTTGAAATAGCTTTTGAACCTCTTTTTGTCTAAACCTTCCACCAGCAGCATAGTTCCCAACCGTCGCATCATATATGGCTTTAGATTTAACTCGAGGGTAGTAAGACCAAATAAACAAGGTCTCTACTATCTCCTTTGATAGCTCCTCTTTTCCAAATCTATCTGCGAAAAGCGAGCAAATATTTAGGAATATATTGTGACACTTGAGATAGCGACCCTTTGAGCTATTGTAAATGTTTAACATACCTTCTGGGTAAGCTAAATTTTGTTCTTCTTCCTCTAACTCATTAGAGACTCCAAACTTTTTATTTAAAAAATTTTTATGAACTTTAATAGTTTCATGAGAAGATTCAATATACTCAAAAAATTTACTTCCATCAATTATTGGCATAGTAATTGACATAGGGAGTTTTTCAATATGACGATACAATTCTAGGTATGGAAAGTTCTGATTCAAATCAACGCCTTTAAAGTCGTCAATAAAATCCTCTGTAAAACGGAGATAAGAGCCATAACGCTTGTTTGTTAATCCTGTCTCTCCTCGCGACCAACGTCTCATACGAAAAAGATGTTTATCAAACAACTCTTTGAGACTTAACTCTTTATCCTCTACAAATTGCTCCCACTTTTCAACAATTCTTTCATCTTCGGAAT
>NZ_AJRH01000090.1:0-3725 GCF_000297015.1 Streptococcus sp. GMD6S
AGATTTTTAGAGAAAGTAACTTCTTACTCAACGCAATGCTGTATGAACAAGACTTCTATGATTACTTAGATAGAGGAGGTGAGAAAAATGTCGGGACTTAAAAAAATACTGATCGTTATTGGTTCTGTAATTGCCTTAGCTACTGGTTTGAATCTTTACTTTCAGTATCAAAACCATCAAGAACATATGCAATTAAAAACCTCCTTTGAAGAGAGGGACAATATAGCCGTCTTACAACGTTTGATGGCATCAGGGAAATATGCGCCTGACATCCGTAAAGCGGGCTATGTCATTCCTCCCGATGGAGCTATTCGCTTGGATGGAGGAATTGCTTCCATCGAGATAAAAGGAGACATCGATTTGAAAATATCGTATCGTGGACGGGGGGTTACTGCTTATTTTGAAATAGAGATAGATGGTAAAATAACTAGTGTACTATATGAATTGGATAAGAACTTGGATATAGTTTCTAGCGCCTATTTTCAAACAAATGAAAAAAATAAAAATGAGAGAGTGACTATCCCCAAAGCTGAAGAAAAGCGCCTATTAAAGATTATTCAAAAAGAGCTTGAGGATTTCATGGAAACGATGTATCAGACTTTGTATGGATAGTTTACCAGAGAAAGAAGCTTCTTGCTCAACACAATGCTGTATGAACAACGGGGTGTGTTGAGGGATTTTACTAGAAAAGATACCGTAGATAAGCTACAAAAAAATTACCCAAGTACTTATAATTTCATTCGAAATATTGAAACAGGGAATCAAGAGTTGACAGAGATGAGGTGATTAGATGAAGAAGAGGAAATTTGTAATTTTTTCGTTGCTAATAGTTCTATTATTATCTTTCTCTGGTTTTCAGTACTATAAATATCAGAGAGTTCATAATATTTTTGATGAAATATACTACGAAGAAAGTGATTATCACAATCATACATTTCTCTGGAAAGGACGAGCTTTTTATAAGTTAAAAAGTTTAAAATTTGTGGACAACGATTCTCAAGAAATTTCTATTCATTCTATTGATTATAAAAGTGTAGACTTACCAAATACTATTCAATCTCTAGGTTATTATTTTTATTTTGGATTTCAGGAGATGACGAAAGTTGGGATAGAGATGCGTTTGAGACTGCCAGATACAGAGACAACCATAAATGTAGATTACCTGTACGATGTAAACAATCAGCAATTAGAACGATTTATGTGGTATCACGATGAGAAAAGCGTGAGATATTATCATCAGTCTCAAGTAGAAGCCTTTCTAACGGAGCATGGAAAGACTGCCGATGAGATTCGCAGGGAAGCAGATGAAATACTCCGTCACAAAGTCTTGGCAGACTGGACTTCCATATATGCCAGTCGTTTTAGCCTAGATAATTGGGGAGAAGTGACAGTTAAGGATATATGGAGAACCGAATAACAAACGGAACGACGAGGTAATAGTTTTATAAAGGCAGGTTGCCATGACAGAGTTCTCAAGAATATTTTGTAAAAAAAGTTACTTTGGAGCAGTAAATGAGAAATAAAAGTAAGTCTATCCTTTTTTTCCTATTTTTCCTTTTTTATATGGTATTGTTCATCATTAAGCCAATCTATCAATATTATTCATTTTCTAAGATGGATGTGAATAGTAGTATGGTTCAATTGATTCAAGATAAAAATGATCAGGATTGGCATGCTCTTGATAAGCATATTCATCTAGTGCCCTCAAAAGAAAATGGAAAGAACATCGGCCTTATCTATGTGGTGGATGACTATAATCAAATTGAAAGTAAGATTTCTTATGAGAATCAAGCGGTATCCATCAGTTACAATAATCGATTACAAGGAGACAAGAGTGTTGAAATTAGTTGGTTAAATGGGGAAAAGCGGTTGTATCATGCTGGGAGATATTTGAAATTAGCAAGTGAAAATCAAGCTGTGATTGAAAGTAACACAGGTTCTTCAGTGACCGTTTGGGAACAACGCTCGGACAATGCGATGAATCAGTTATATACAGTTGTGAATCAGATGAGAAAGATAGTTTTAAATCATTTGCTTCAGAAAATTTTCTACTATTCGATAGCTTTGGTCTGCTTTCTTTTGGGTTGGAAAATATACTCTCTTTTAAGGAGGGATTGAGGGCCACAGTTCTTCTGGATTTTAATAGTGATGAGAGAGGAAAACTAAAATGCTAACACCCGTGTTATTTATTGTGTCTTTATTTCTACTTTTACGGCACTTTAAAAGCAGTCTCTCAAGAATGATCATCGGATTGTTGTATGGTTCGTTTGCGGCAGTTTTTATTTGTGTGGTTTTAAATGCTGGTAAGTACACTCTGCAACCAGGTCAAAGTGTTGAATTGAAAGTTTTTTCTAAAACAGAGCAGCTGGAGTATAATTCGGAACTACATTTTAAAAAATTAGATGATGCGAAGTTAAAATTGTCCGGTCGAAAAGGTTGGGGAATGAAAGACAGTAATATAGTCTATAATGTTGAAAAGCAAACAATAACGGAGCTAATTTTTTTAAAAGACAAAACCGAGCGCAAAGACTTACCAAATGATAAGAGTAAAAGTATCTATTTAGAAAGTGATGGTATAGTGGTTCAAGGGGAGATAAAGGAAGTATTTGGTGTGACGAAAGAAACTCCCTATACTATCACCATCACCAATGTAGACAACAAGCCAGCTTACTTTGAAGCTCAAGTGGTGGATCGGTAGATTTAGGAACCGTAAACTAGGCCTCAGTTGTTGTAATTGTTTGGTAAAGGAGACTTATTTGCTTTGAAAGTAACAATCAGCTTGTTTCTTTCGAATATGCAAGAGAGGCTCTAGTGGCGAATACTAGTCAAAATGTCAAAAAAGATTTAGATAAACCTAATCCCGCAGTTGGAGAGTAAAATGTTAAAAAGAATAAGAAACTATTATAAAAACAAACCAACTCAAGCTGTCCTAATGCTCATAGTTCTTATTTGGTCAGTATATGAGATTGGTGCGACCAGCTTGGCAAGTAACTCGGCATTAACTAAGGAATTCATGCATAGTCGGTATGTTATAGTTTGGCCAATGGTAGATAAGAAAATGAAATTATACCATTATGCGGAAGAATGGACTAATGACGTTTTAGTTGGAATGATGCATTTAGACTATGGAAATATAAGAATAACTAGTTTTCCTAAAAAATGGGAGAGTGAAGCTGAAGTTTACTATACGCTGTCTCAGGATGAGTATGCTGATAGAGTATATTTTTTCTTAGACGAGCCAATTTCCAAAGCCTATATCAGCAGATTAGAACAAAATTATTATTTGATTTCAAAGAATGCAGTTGCTATTAAAGAGGAAACAGGTAAAACGGTTGAACAGTTAGTTCAAGAAGTGGGGAATGCAAGGAAAACCTTCTTATCAGCTCTTGGAAAGATGAAAATCCTTCGTTTGGTTTATTTGATTCTTCGTATGATAGTATTGTTGCAGTGTATCAGGTGGTCGGGTCAGCGTAGAAAAAGGAAAGAGAACGAAATTTTGCAGAATAGATAGAGCTCCCAAAAGGTATGATGATAAAGAGCTTCCAAACAATCAAAAAGATATTCATTTGGTAAAGAATGGGATTGTTGTCAGCTACCAAGGGGAGAAAGTTTTTTATGTAACTAATAACAAGTCCTACACGATCACCATCACCGATCACCATCACCAATGTAGACGACAAGCCAGCTTACTTTGAAGCTCAAGTGGTGGATCGGTAAAATTTCAG
>NZ_AJRH01000091.1:0-3583 GCF_000297015.1 Streptococcus sp. GMD6S
CGTTGACCAACTTCAAGACCTTTTGGAGCGATGATGTATGCTTTCACACCGTCAGTGTAGTGTACAAGGGCGATGTTTGCAGAACGGTTTGGATCGTACTCGATTGTTTTAACAACAGCTTCAACGTTGTCTTTGTTACGTTTGAAGTCAACCAAACGGTAGAAACGTTTGTGTCCACCACCTTGGTGACGAACAGTGATACGACCGTTGTTGTTACGACCAGCCTTGCTCTTCAAAGCAACAAGCAATGATTTTTCAGGAGTGCTTGTTGTGATTTCAGCGAAATCCAAAGAAGTCATATTACGGCGACCGTTTGTTGTTGGTTTATAAACACGAATTCCCACGATATTTCCTCCTTAGATTATTCAGCTTCAGCAGCAAACAACTCGATTGCTTTTGAATCAGCTGTAAGTGTGATGATAGCTTTTTTAGTTTTATTAGTAAAACCAGTGTAACGTCCAACACGTTTCGCTTTTGGTTTTACGTTGATTGTGTTAACGTTGGCAACTTTAACACCTTCGAAAGCAGCTTCAACAGCTTGCTTGATCAAAAGTTTGTGTGCACGAGTGTCAACTTCAAATACATATTTACCTGCTTCAAGTTGAGCCATTGAGCTTTCAGTGATGACAGGTTTTTTGATAACATCATACAAATTCATTATGCAAGAACCTCCTCGATTTTAGAGATAGCTGCTTGTGTGACAAGAAGTTTGTCGCTATTTGCGATGTCAAGAACACTTGCAGTTGTAGCAGTTGCAACTTTCACGTTTGGAAGGTTGCGAGCTGAAAGAGCTGCGAATTCATTTCCTTCTTCAAGGATAACAAGAACTTTAGAATCGATGTTCAATGCTGCAAGAACTTTAGCAAATTCAGCAGTTTTTGGAGCTGTAAATGAAAGAGCGTCTACAGCTACGAATTTGTTTTCAGCAACTTTTTCAGAGTAAATTGATTTAAGAGCTAGGCGACGAACTTTTTGCGGAAGTTTGTAGCCGTATGAACGTGGAGTTGGTCCGAAGACAACACCACCACCACGCCATTGTGGTGAGCGGATAGAACCTTGACGAGCACGTCCAGTTCCTTTTTGACGCCATGGTTTGCGTCCACCACCTGATACTGCAGAGCGGTTTTTAACAGCGTGTGTTCCTTGACGAAGGCTTGCGCGTTGGCTGATGACGACATCAAACACAACTGATTCATTTGGTTCGATACCAAATACTGCATCGTTAAGAACAACTTGGCCAGCTTCTTTACCAGTTTGGTCAAATAATGTTACGTTTGCCATTGTGACTGATTTCCCCTTTCTTTATTATTTACCAGCTTTAACTGCTGATTTGATAGTGATAAGAGATTTCTTAGCACCTGGTACGTTACCTTTGATAAGGATAACGTTCTTTTCTGGAACAACTTGTACAACTTCAAGGTTTTGAATTGTTACGCGGTCACCACCCATACGTCCTGCAAGGTTTTTACCTTTGAATACGCGGTTAGGTGCAACAGGTCCCATAGAACCTGGACGACGGTGGTAACGAGAACCGTGAGCCATTGGTCCACGTGATTGTCCGTGGCGTTTGATAACACCTTGGAAACCTTTACCTTTAGAAGTACCAGTTACGTCAACAACGTCTCCAGCTGCGAATGTTTCAACTGTGATTTCAGCACCAACTTCCAAGCCTTCAACGTTTTTGAATTCACGAATGAAGCGCTTAGGAGCCGTGTTAGCTTTCGCTACATGTCCTTTAGCAGGTTTGTTGCTCAATACTTCGCGTTTGTCATCGAAACCAACTTGGATAGCGTTGTATCCATCTGTTTCAACAGTTTTAACTTGAAGAACAACGTTTGGAGTTGCTTCAATAACTGTTACAGGGATCAATTCGCCAGCTTCAGTGAAGATTTGAGTCATTCCCACTTTTTTCCCTAAGATTCCTTTTGTCATGAGAAAATAGTTCCTTTTCTATATTTTTTATTCAAAAAGTTTTTAACGAGCGTTTTTTATGCTCAAGGTATCAAGCTTTAGATTAAAGTTTGATTTCTACGTTTACACCACTTGGAAGATCCAATTTCATCAACGCATCAACTGTTTTTTGAGTTGGGTTAACGATATCGATCAAACGTTTGTGTGTACGCATTTCAAATTGTTCGCGAGAGTCTTTGTATTTGTGAGTCGCACGAATAATTGTGTAGAGGCTACGCTCAGTTGGAAGTGGGATTGGACCCGCAACTTGTGCACCTGTACGAGTAGCTGATTCTACGATTTTTGCAGCCGCTGTGTCAAGCGTACGGTGTTCGTAAGCTTTCAAACGGATACGGATTTTTTTGTTTGCCATCTTTTTCTCCTTTTCGTCTATTTAAGATAATAGGCTAGCTCCACAAGAAAACCGACGCGCGTTGCGTGGCAATGCAACCGAGCGTGTCGCAACCTCTTGCATCAAAGCTAAGGCTGTAATTTACAGCACCATAATAGAATAACACAAAGCCCCTACGATTGCAAGGGATTTGTGAGCTTTTTTTCGTTTTTTTAGGATGAAACTGTTTTCTCTTTTCATCTTTCCAAGATTACGGATTTATATCTATAAAAAACCGTCTTTTCTTCTATATAATGTGTGTCATTTTGTGTGTCATTTTGACCTTGAATGTATCTTCTGATTGATCTACTAAAATGTCCGCTTTAGACTCGGTTTCTCTATAGTATCGCAGATACTGCTCCCGTCTCATCTGATGGCTAGCTAACACAAAGGAAGCATCTCGATTTCTCATAGTCGTATCTCGAGCTAGACGCCTCTTTAATTCGGTCTCCTCATCCGTGTAGAAACAGATGGTTTTGTCAAAGAGTTCCTTGGGTAGAAAACCCACAGACATCCCTTCAACAATCAGAATCGGCTTGGCTCCAGACAAGATTTCACTAGCCTTCCACGGTTCATCGATTGTTAAGACATCCATACCTGCCTGCAAAGCGAGAATATCTCTCTGTAAACTTGCCAATTCATGCGCCACTGGGAGACAAGCCGTCACCTTTTGATCTGGTGCTTGCTTTGGTACTACCATGTGACGTTCTGAAGTGATATAGGGATCTGTTTCTAGTAAATTTACTGTAGTAGAATCTAAAGCTTGATACAATTCCTGAGCAAAGGTTGATTTACCCGAAGCCCCATGACCGTAGATCCCTAGCGTCCTAATTCTTCCCGTTTCGATCTCTGAAACCAGTTGTTCTATCAGGTCTTTTTTCTTCATTCTCTCTTCACCTGTTCATAGCTTTCTTTTCCGTCATTAAGCTTGTCCCAAATCACTACTTGCCCACTTTTGAGGGATTTTTGCACATCGATAATTCGTTGATTAGAAGACCCTCGAAACTGGAGCATGAGATTGCGCTTGCTTTTATCATACCGTCCATCAACAAGGATGTCAATCAGCGACAAGAGTTCCAGTTTGTCTGGAGTCTCCAGCATCATTTCTTCCCAAGTGTAGCCCGTCCAGGACCAGATGTCTTTGTCTGGCAATTCCTTTCGAATGCGCTTAACGAGCGGCAAGAGGATACCTGTATTGAGAAATGGTTCTCCTCCCAGCAAGGTCAATCCTTGAACATAGGG
>NZ_AJRH01000092.1:0-3561 GCF_000297015.1 Streptococcus sp. GMD6S
GCTTTGTTTTTCACTATCTACTCTGGTTATGATTATTTCAAGGGTAGCGCTCATGTATTCAAAGGGACATTTGGTTCGAAATGAAATCGATTATTGAAGTAAAAGATCTGTCTTTTCGTTACAAGGAAGACCAGGATCATTATGATGTTAATAATGTCTCGTTTCACGTGAAACGGGGAGAATGGCTTTCAATTGTAGGTCATAATGGGAGTGGAAAATCGACAACTATCCGTTTGATTGATGGATTGCTTGAAGCAGACTCTGGGGAAATCTGGATAGATGGCCAACTGCTGTCCTCTGAGAATGTTTGGGATTTGCGTCGACAAATTGGTATGGTTTTTCAAAATCCAGATAACCAATTTGTGGGGGCAACTGTTGAAGATGATGTCGCCTTTGGTTTAGAAAACCAGGGACTTCCTCGTGAAGAAATGAAGAAGAGAGTGGCTGAATCTTTGGAGTTGGTAGGTATGCTGGACTTTAAGAAGAGAGAACCAGCTCGTTTATCTGGTGGACAAAAACAACGGGTGGCTATTGCGGGAGTTGTTGCCCTGAGGCCAGCTATTTTGATTTTGGACGAGGCAACAAGTATGTTGGATCCTGAGGGACGCAGAGAACTGATTCAGACAGTTCAAGAGATTCGAAAAGACCACCAGATGACAGTCGTCTCCATTACACATGATTTAGAGGAAGTTGCGATGAGTGACCGTGTCTTGGTCATGAAAAAAGGCCAAGTGGAGTCAACCAGCAGCCCAAGAGAACTTTTTTCTCGGGATGACCTTGACCAGATAGGGTTAGATGAGCCTTTTACTAATCAATTGAGAGAATCTTTGAGAGAGACTGGTTATCAGTTGCCGGATGGCTATTTGACAGAAGGAGAGCTAGAGGACAAGTTATGGGAATTACTCTAGAAAATGTGAGCTTTACCTATCAAGAGGGGACTCCCCTATCTTCATCAGCCTTGACTGATGTTTCTTTGACGATTGAGGATGGTTCCTATACAGCTTTAGTAGGGCACACAGGTAGTGGGAAATCAACGATTTTACAGCTTTTAAATGGCCTATTGGTACCAAGTAAGGGTTCTGTTCGAGTTTTTGATACCGTCATTACCCCTACATCAACCAATAAAGAAATTCGTCAGATTCGAAAGCAAGTTGGTCTAGTGTTTCAATTTGCTGAAAATCAGATTTTCGAAGAGACTGTTTTGAAAGATGTCGCATTTGGACCGCAAAATTTTGGAGTTTCTGAGGAAGAGGCCAAGAAAATTGCGCGTGAAAAGTTAGCCTTGGTAGGCATCGATGAGTCACTCTTTGAGCGCAGTCCTTTTGAACTTTCGGGTGGTCAGATGAGACGTGTGGCTATAGCAGGTATGCTAGCCATGGAGCCAACTGTCTTAGTTTTGGATGAGCCTACAGCTGGACTAGATCCTCTGGGCAGAAAAGAATTGATGACCTTGTTTAAAAAACTCCACCTTTCTGGAATGACAATCGTTCTGGTAACGCATTTGATGGATGATGTAGCTACGTATGCTGATCAGGTCTATGTTATGGAAAAGGGGCGTTTAGTCAAAAGTGGCAAACCGAGTGATGTTTTCCAAGATGTAGCCTCTATGGAAAAGGTGCAGTTAGGTGTGCCTAAAATCACAGCCTTTTGTAAACGTTTGGCAGATAGAGGTGTAGCTTTTAAAAAATTGCCAATCAAGATAGAGGAGTTTAAGGAGTCGCTAAATGGATAGTATGATTTTAGGGCGTTATATACCGGGGGATTCCATCATTCATCGCTTGGATCCGCGTAGTAAATTGCTTGCCATGATCCTGTTGATTTTGATTGTATTTTGGGCCAATAATCCTCTCACCAATCTCGTTCTGTTTGTAGCGACAGGTATATTTATCGCTTTGTCAGGCGTTTCCCTTTCATTTTTCATTCAGGGATTAAAATCCATGTTCTTCTTGATCGCTTTTACGACTCTTTTTCAGCTCTTTTTCATTTCAAGTGGAAATGTCCTATTTGAGTTTTCTTTTATAAAAATAACGGATTATGCTTTGCAACAAGCGGGAATCATTTTCTGTCGTTTTGTGTTGATTATTTTCTTTTCAACCTTGCTAACATTAACGACCATGCCTTTGAGTCTGGCAGCCGCAGTTGAAGCTCTTTTAGCACCGCTGAAACGTGTGAAAGTTCCCGTTCATGAAATTGGTCTTATGTTATCAATGAGTTTGCGTTTTGTTCCAACCTTGATGGATGACACAACGCGAATTATGAATGCTCAAAAAGCCCGTGGAGTTGACTTTGGCGAAGGTAGCATCGTGCAAAAGGTAAAGGCTATGATTCCAATTTTAATTCCTCTTTTTGCGACGAGCTTAAAGCGTGCAGATTCATTGGCAATAGCCATGGAAGCGCGTGGTTATCAGGGAGGAAAGGGTAGAAGTCAGTATAGACAGTTGAGATGGAGTCAAAAGGATACACTGGCAATTCTTGTGATTTTGATACTGGGATGTTTCTTATTTTTCTTAAAATCTTAGCAGGTTTGTAGGATTGATAAGAAGCTCACAGTAGCAGGTTTTTAGTATAAAGGTAGGAATATGAACCGTTTTAAAAAATCAAAATATCTAATCATCGTTTTTGTCACAGTTCTGGCAGTTTCTGTTCTATTAGTGACAACCTATTCAAGCGCTATTGTGACGAAACTAGGAGATGGGATTTCCTTAGTAGATAGAATTGTTCAAAAACCCTTTCAGTGGTTTGATACTTTCAAATCGGATTTGGGACATTTGACGCAGACTTACAATGAAAATGAGAGTCTAAAAAAACAGCTCTATCAACTAGAGGTGGAGTCTAATCAATCAGAAAGTTTAAAAAATGAAAATGAACAATTACGTCAGTTGCTGGATATGAAGTCAAAATTGCAGGCTACAAAAACCATTGCAGCAGATGTGATTATGCGGGCTCCAGTATCTTGGAAACAAGAGTTAACAATTGATGCGGGAAGTTCAAAAGGAGCTTCTGAAAATATGTTGGCCATTGCAAACGGGGGTTTGATTGGTAGTGTTTCAAAGGTGGAGGATCATTCAACAACGATCAACCTATTGACAAACACCGAAAATTCAGACAAAATTTCTGTTAAAATCCTGCATGGTTCTACTGAAATTTACGGGATTATCGTTGGTTATGATAAGGAATCTGAACTGCTTAAAATTAGTCAATTAAACAGCAACAGCGACATTAGCGCGGGAGACAAGGTGACTACAGGGGGGCTTGGAAACTTTAATGTTAAGGATATCCCTGTTGGAGAGGTTGTTGCTACAACACACAGCAGTGATTATCTAACAAAGGAAGTAACAGTAAAGTTAAGTGCTGACACCAAAAATCTTCACGTGGTAGAGTTAGTGGGGAATTAGCAATGAGACTGTTAAAACAAATTGGTATTTTCTTTTTACTCCCTTTTGTCGTACTAATTGATGCACATATTGGACAATTAGCGGGATCCTTCTTCCCTCACTTTCATTTAGCAAGTCATTTTCTGTTTTTATTTCTCTTGTTTGAGACAATTGAGGTTTCAGAATA
>NZ_AJRH01000093.1:0-3457 GCF_000297015.1 Streptococcus sp. GMD6S
ACCATAACAGATGAAAAGAAAGCCAATAAAGACAAACCAATCATCTTCGCAGCTGGTGACCAGAGTTCACCCAATTGCGTTCCAGACGTTCCCAGTAATTCTGTAATTTGCGAAATATAAGTCGGCACCTCTAACTCGAGATAGACCGAGAAACAAGTGAAAAGAATCGTAAGGGCGATCATTCCCCACTCTTTTCCTGTAATACGTTTAGCGAGTTTCTTCATTCTCTCCTCCTATCTTCTCAACATTTTCTTGCAATTGCCCGAGTACCTTTTCAAAGATTGCCAAGTCTGACTTTGAAACCCCCTCTAGCAGACTTTGATCAATCCGATCAAAAAAAGCTTTAACTTTTTGCATCTGCGAACGCGATTTCTCCGTCAGGCGAACAAATTTTGCCCGCTTATCGCTCGGGCTCGCCTCTAACTCGACCAAACCATTTTGTACCATGCGCTTGACTAGATTACTCGCCACAGATTTGCTAATATTGAGTTCCTGCTCGATATCCTTAATCAAGACCAGTTCCTCTTTTTGTTCACAATGATCTAAAAAACGCAGAACCTGCCCTTGCGGTCCACCCATAAATTCAATGCCACATCGCTTGGCTTCTTTCTGTACCATCAGATGAACCTGGTGTCCAAAACGTTTGAACATTAACATCGGCTTGTCCATGATTGCTCCTTTCTTACGATAAATATAGTTCTCACAAGAACTATATAAGTTTCCATGAGAACTATTTTATCATTTTCAGAAATGATGTCAAGAAAAAAGTTTCCTAGAGAACTATTTTAGTTTAAATTGACATTAGGCAATATTTTTTCTATAATAAGCACTAACTACTGTGGATAGAAATCCATTCACTCGATGAAGGGAGAAAACGTTCAAATGAAACCAGAAGAACAAAGAGTTTTAGGAATCTTGGCAACCATTTTTGGAGCCATCGCACTTTTAGGATCTTGGATTCCATTTATTAACTATCTATCGTTTTTCATCGCCATTGTCGCATTTATCTTGGGGATTATCGGCCTTATCGTCAACCTCAAAAAACGAAAAACAATGGCCATTATTGGAACAGCTCTGTCAATTGCTTCTATTGTACTTTTCTTTACGACCCAGATACTGTACGCTAATATCTACAAAGATTTTGCCAGGGAGTTTAACCGTTCCTATAGAGAGGCAAGTTCCTCAATGGAACGCGAAGAAGAAAGCGACTTGACAGATGATAGCGCCTATTCCATCCCAGAGGAGGAAGAAGACGATACCTTCACCTGGACCCAAGAACAGTTCGACGCCTTAATCGAAGGTGACCTTGACAACAAAGGAAAAGGGGGTACCAACTACAAGGATATTATCAAAAAACACGGACTACCAGACTCCGAATTTGACTCCACTATCGGAGGGTACGATACGAGAAAAATCACCTATATCTCCATTGGTGACAAGATCAAGACTGTTACCTTAACTTTTGCAAAACAAGACAATGGACAGCTCTTGCTAGTTCAAAAACATGCAGTCGGTCTAGGTCTAGAAAAAAGCAAGAAACAAAACGATTCTGAAACCAGAGTCTAAGTTCAAATATCAAAAAAACGAACAGCTAGTAAAACTGTTCGTTTTTCTATTAGAATCCATCTACGTTTGTGTAGATCTTTTGTACGTCTTCGTCGTCCTCAAGAACGCTGTAAAGTTTTTCAAAGGTTTCAAGGTCTTCGCCTGACAATTCCACTTCAGACTGAGGAATCATTTCCAATTCAGTCACTTGGAATTCTTCGATACCAGACTCACGAAGGGCAACGATAGCCTTGTGAAGGTCTGTTGGAGCTGTGTAAACCGTGATTGTTCCTTCTTCTGCTTCTACATCGTCCACATCCACATCTGCTTCTAGCAATTGCTCAAAGACTGCATCAGCGTCCTCACCCGCAAATACGATCACACCCTTGTTATCAAAGAGGTATGAAACTGAACCTGAAGCACCCATGTTTCCGCCGTTTTTACCAAAAGCTGCACGGACATTGGCTGCGGTACGGTTAACGTTTGAAGTCAAGGTATCCACAATCAACATAGAACCATTTGGTCCAAAACCTTCGTAACGTCCTTCTGTAAAGGTTTCGTCTGTGTTTCCTTTTGCTTTATCAATCGCTTTATCGATAACGTGTTTTGGCACTTGGGCTTGTTTCGCACGGTCGATAACGAATTTCAAAGCAGTGTTTGATTCTGGGTCTGGATCACCTTTTTTAGCTGCTACATAGATTTCTACACCAAATTTTGCATATACTTTAGAGTTAGCTCCATCTTTAGCCGTTTTCTTGGCTACGATATTGGCCCATTTACGTCCCATTAGGAATCTCCTTTTTTCACATTTTAATCTTTCTTATTATAACACAAGTTTTTTCGATTTTCACTAGAGGAAATGGATTTTATTCAGCAAATCCAGCTAGGATTGTCCTTTGGCTGCCAAGATTGCCTTGCCTTCTTTTATCAGGGGATGGCGGAAAAGTGAAAAGTACAGTTGGGTGGTCATGGCAACCCAGATAAGGGGTTCACAAAGGATAACTCCCCTATAGCCTGCCCAAGGGATAATCAAAACTACAAAAACAATTTTCCCGATTAGTTCTATAAAGCTGGAAACTAGAGGAAGGACTTTCTGCCCCAATCCCTGCAAGCAATTCCGATAAATCAGCAAAAGGCTCAAAATCGGATAAAAGACTGAACTGATTTGCAGGTAAAGACTACCATTTTCTACCAAGTATCCATCCGTCGAACTGGCCAAGAAGGAAACCAAGCTAGGACTGGCAAAAAAGAGGAAAATACAAATAAAACCTGCCCAGAACATGCTCAAACGACTCCCAACACCAAGGCCTTGAACTATGCGGTCTGGTCGCTTGGCCCCGAGATTTTGAGAGGCAAAGGTCGTCATAGCAGAAGAAATAGCCGTCATCGGAAGCAGAGCAAAAGCCATAATGCGTCTAGCTGCTGTTTGAGCACTAATAATCACAGCTCCAAAAGTATTGACAGAAGACTGTAAAATCACACTACCTATGGACACAATGGAACTCATCAAACCCATAGCCAAACCTTGCTCCAAGAGATCCGCATACAAGGCCTTGTTCCATTTAAAATGCTTGAGTTGAGGAAGTAGTTCTGGAACACTCTTACGGATATAGTAAAAACAGAGAACCGCTGACAATCCTTGCGAAATAATGGTAGCAAGCCCCGCAGATTGAACTCCCAGATGCAGTTGCGTAATGAAATAGAGATCCAGAACCACATTGACCAAGGCAGAAAAAATCAGAAATCCAAGAGCTGCTAGACTGTCTCCAATGGATCGCAACAAGCCTGCAAAAAGATTATAGGCAAAGCTGACACCTACACAGGTCACAATCATAGAAATATATTGATAGGATTGAGGAAGGATTTCTGCAGGGGTATCTAAATATTGCAAGAGTGGATACAGACCGACAAA
>NZ_AJRH01000094.1:0-3382 GCF_000297015.1 Streptococcus sp. GMD6S
ATATACTTTAACTCTTTTAACGAATTTACTTGAGCAACCACACCTTTTAACTGATACTGCTCGATGAGATTTAGTAAGTTATCAATCTCTTCAATGACTTTAATTTCCATATCAACACCTCTTAGGAAAATCACTACAAAGCATCTAAACAATCCAGCAAGTCTTGGTAAGAATGAACTTCATAAGTCGGCTGGGCTTGTGTGTGATTTTCGAGGTGATGAGGGTTGTACCAGATGGTGTCAATGTCAGCATTATTACCACCTTGAATGTCAGCTGTTAAGGAATCTCCAATCATCAGCGTCTTTTCTTTATCAAATCCTGCAATCTGCTGACCGATTTTTTCATAGAATAGTGCATCAGGTTTTTGCGTTTGCAATTGCTCAGAGATAAAGACTTGGTTGAAATAGGGAGCCAGACCAGATTGAGCCAGACGTCCTGTCTGGATGGCAGTAATCCCATTTGTCGCAGCATACAAGTCATAATCACGTTCGATGAGGCTGTCCAAGAGTTCATGAGTACCCGAAAGAGTTTGTCCCTGTTGGGCTAAGTAAAATTGGTAACGCTGGGCAAGTAACCTACCGTCTTTTTTCTGTCCAAAATGGGCAAATAAACGAGAAAAGCGCGTGTTAATCAGTTCTTGTTTACTGATTTTCTTTTGCTCCAAGTCCTTCCAGAGAGCCTTGTTCATAGGAACGTAATAGTCTTTATAGGCTTGAATGTCCGCAACTCCTTCTTCCTTTAGAAGTTGCGTCAAAGCCACATCCTCAGCAGCATCAAAATCAAGCAAGGTGTGATCTAGATCAAAAAGTAGAAATTTGTAGGGCAATTTGAGAGTTTTCCTTTCTGAAATGAATTGATATTCACGATGATAAAATAGTTGAATTAAGAATATCAGGATGAAAGCAAATTATTCAGACTTCAAAACCACCTTCAAGAATAAATCGCTTGAGTAAATCTGATGTTTTTACATTTACCTTAAACGTTGTCAGTGTATTTCCAGCTATATTTTCAAAATACGACTTAGCCTTCTGTTTATCAACAGAATTTTTTAAAAGATCAAAACGACCAAATTCATTTAATGTTATTTCAGTCAACTTCATAGACATCATTTGTCTTAACAGTTCTTCATCAAGACCAAAGGTATCGCTTAAACGTTTAATTCGATCATAATGAATTTGAACCTGATAGTCATTAATGTAGTCACGAAGTGTCAGTGTACTATCTACCTCTATCTCCCCATTTTGAATATCGTGTAAGATTAAATTTGCAATTTTTTGCTCTTCCTGTGTCAGGGTTGCAAAGGTTTTGTGCAGTTCATTCAAAAGACTTTCAGATTCCTCCGTTCCCAAAGCTTTAATATACTTTTGGAAACGAGAATTCATATAGTCAGCATCAATCATTCCAGTATCTATTTCAATTATAGAGGTTGACAAATCAAATGGTACATCACCTGGACCTTTGCCTCCACCCCCATTACTCATCAGTTCCTTATAGCGAATAACTAAAATGTTATACGTCGTCTCATCGCATACTACATCCACTACTGATTTTTTCTTTCCAGCACCTTTTGAAATTTCGTAGTGTAATTTAGACCATTTAAAGCCTTGAATTCGAGCTGCTTCAAGATAATCGTTAAACGAATTAAATAGTTTAGCAAATTTTGCTTTTTCACTTCTCTCAGCAGGAAGTTTCTCAAAATTTTCTACACCAGAACTTTCAAAAATGTCCCGAATTTGATAAAAACGAGTATTTAGCATGACTAAATTCTGATCTAACTTATTGACAAAAAGCTCTACAGGACTGTCGCCTGAATAAAGCTGAACTGCATCTTCAATATTCCGTTCCATAGTGTGAGGTTTACGATAATAGCGGATGGTACCAAATGGTTTGTCCTCTCCAAAAATCCTATTGGTTCGAGAAAAGGCTTGGATAATCAGTTCATCCTTCATCAATTGGTCTACATAAAGAGTATTAACCCATTTAGAATCAAATCCTGTTAACATTTGATTTACAACGATAAGTAAGTCTAATTGCTTTTCTGGCTCTCTTTCAATCCATTTATGCTGGTGTTTGTGCGCCAAACGATTAGAAACATCCTTTTTGAAACGATCATGAGATGCCAAAGTGTAAAGCTGACCATATTGTTTCTCATAATCAGTTAGAATCTCTACAAGAGCATCTTCTTTAAAATCAAAGCCATCATTATTATCAACATTTGGATCAAATAACGCTGTTACTCTTAACTCAGGCTTTATTGCTTTCAGCAACCGATAATAAGAAATAGCTTCTTGGATACTGCTAGTCGCAAAAATAGCATGGAATTTTCCATTACGACTCAAGGTTAACCAGTTATCACAGATGTCCTTCACAACAGCTTTCTGATAGTCAGGTGTTAGATATTGATTTTTTGGTATGTAGTCTTCAATTCCTTTGATGTACTTCCCTTTTCTATTCATAAAGCCTGCCATCTTGACTTTTGAACCATCCATAAAGTGATAGTAGACTTTACTCTTTTCCTGCTTACTAACTGCTTCTTCTACACTAGAAGCTTTCGCCTGATTTAGGGCTACTTTTTCTCTGATTTCACGATCCTTATAGATTAAGACTTTATAAGGATCAAATCCTAAAACATTTTTATCGCGAATTCCATCCGCGATAGTGTAATGATGTAATTCTTGACCAAAAATCGAAGTTGTTGTATTCTTTTTTCGCTCATTTTCCTTTTTAATAGGCGTACCAGTAAAACCGAAGAACAGAGCTTGAGGAAAGGTCTCTTTAATGGTAATCATCATCTCGCCAAAAGTAGAGCGATGAGCCTCATCGATGATAAACACAATCCTATTTTTTCTCATCTCTTCCAGCTCTGCATCGGTCATCCCATCCTCCTCTTTGATATTACTCATCTTTTGAATAGAGGTAACAATCAAAGTATTTTCGGGAGACTTACTTTTCAAGCGAGTCCTAAGCATAGTTGTATTTTTTGTTTCTTGAACTGATTCTCTCTCCTCTGCAAAACCTCGATATTCTTTTATAGACTGAGTTCCTAGTTCAATTCTATCCAATAAAAATATTACTTTATCTGCATCTTTTGAGTTAGCAATTAGCTGGGCAGCTTTAAAACTAGTCATGGTCTTGCCAGATCCTGTTGTATGCCAAATAAAACCACCAAGCTGATTGCGATCAGCCCACTTATTTTTAGCTACCCGGTCAGAAATTGCTGCAACTGCATAGTATTGGTAGCTACGTAAAACTTTTAAAATTCCATCCGACTGGTCAGCTATAGTGTAATAACCGATTAGCTGATGCGCCATCGGGATTGACAAAAGATAAACAGCAATATCTTTCCAGTTGTTGATTAACTCATTATTAAAATCTTCCCAAT
>NZ_AJRH01000095.1:0-3364 GCF_000297015.1 Streptococcus sp. GMD6S
AAAGCTAGAGTTATAATAAGGAAAATCACTTGATGATGAATATTTCCTGTCATAGAGATTGTTTGTCGTAAACCTGATACAGAGTAACTCATTGGTAACCAAGGATTGACACCTTTAAAGAAATCATTTGTCAAAGCAAGGGGATAGGTCCCTGCACTTGATGCTAACTGTAATAAAAGTAAAATAAGAGAGAAGAAAGCTCCTATACGGTTATTCCAAGTTGTTAAAGCTGTCACCATAGACATGAAAGCTAAACTTGTGATTACAATTAGAATCAAGGTCCTCATCTCATGGTTCGCAGTCAATCCAATAAGATGGACACCTCCATAAACTAAAACACCTGCTAAGACAGCTATAATCCCATTTATTTCAGAACGAGACTTCAACCAAGCCCAACGGCTCTCTGGATGACGTCCAGAAGGCAACTTAGCAAAAATCATATTGGTAGATATAGCAGCAACAAAAAGAGCAACTGATATCATATAAGGAGCCATGGCAATCCCATTCACAGGAACTTGGTCGTTATCTGTTTTTGAAAGAACTAGAGGTTCAGATAATGTTTCTGCATTTTTAGATTCTGTCGAAGCTGATTTAAGTTGAGTATTTGCATTACCTAATCCTTGTCCTAATGAATCAACTCCTGTCTGTAAATCTTCAAGACTAGAGGTTAAGGTTGTTCCACCATCTGCTAGTTTTCCAGCACCATCTGCAATCTTCATAGCGCCACTTCCTAGTTGAGATGCTGCAGAAAGTAACTGTGTTGATTTGTCTGTTAATTGGCCAGAGCCAAATTGTAATGTAGTAATACCTGCTATCAGCTCTGGACTCTTATTATTCAATTGAGCAGAACCAGATGACAAACTTTCTATACCTGATACTAATTCTGGAGTTTTTCCAGCTAGCGCATCTACTCCAGCTGTCAAGGTTGATGTATTTTCTGTCAACTTACTTGATCCAGAAACTAATTTATCTAGACTAGTTGTTAAACTTGCATTCTTTTCACTTAGTTGATTAGCACCTATAGAAATAGTATCCAGTCCTTTAGTATAGTTTACAACACCTTTTTCAATTG
This sequence comes from Streptococcus sp. GMD6S, assembly GCF_000297015.1. The sequence continues at coordinate 1,073 of NZ_AJRH01000095.1, forward strand.
ACTGACTTCCAGGAACTAACTGATTATTTACAGAAGTTTGTAATGTTGTAAATCCATTTGACAAGGTTGTCAAGGAGCTAGATGCTGCAGGTAAGAGTTGATTTGCTTTCGTCTGCACATCAGATAGATTAGATACTTGTTGTTCTGAATTCTCTATACTTTCTTTTAATCCTCCTACTGTCGTTAAAATTGTTTTTGCTGACTCAATAGTAGAATTAGAATTTTTAGAAATAGCTTCTGTCAGTTCTTTCTTTTGTTCCTCTGTAAGCGATTGATAAGTAGCTGTTGATTGAAGGTTAGCAATAGTTTTCTCTTGTTCTGTCTGACTTTTAGTCACAATATCCTGTGCAAGAGTTGTTAGATTTGGCAAAGCTTCTGAAAATTTACTTTTCAGTTGAGTGTCATCTGATATTGTAAGAGCTTGTAGTGTTTTATTTAGTTCTCCTAAGCTTGTTGCCAATTGCGCTATTTCTTCACTTTGTTGAGATGAGGACTCTAATTGACTTGAAATTTCTTTAATACCAGTATTTAATTGCTCCATTCCATCTCTTAGTGTATCTGATTGATTGGATAATTGACTTGTTCCGTTAGAAAGTTCTTTCACACTACTTGTATAAGCATTTACACCAACTGAAAATTGATTGAGACCTGTATCCAGTTGTGAAACGCCACCTGTATAGGACTTTATACCTGTATTTAGCTGATTTACACCTGTCACCAACTCAGGAGTTTTTGAAGCTAATTGACCAAGTCCAGTGTCAACTTGTGAGACAGCATTCGTATAACTTTGTAAACCACTATTAAAAGTTCCTAAACCAGTATGTAATTGCTCTATAGCAGACACATAGCTAGATAAGCCTTTTGTAAATTGATCCGCTCCAGTTGAAAAAGTTACAGTTGAATTAGCTAGAGTATTAAGACTTGTCGTCAACGTTTGACTTCCCGTCACCAACTGATCGGCTCCATTAGCCAATTGTTCACTTCCCTCAGCTGCTTTATTTATTCCAGACTTCAAATCATTCATTTTTTGAAATAAAGCCTTAGTGTACGTTTCAGTAATATTAGTAGAGACGGTTTGTTTTAATTGTGTCATTGCAGAATCACTCATCTTACTTGCAATAAAGCTATGCCCACTTGACGTCTGATAATCAATCTGCATCTGTTCAGGATGATTCGTTAGGATAGAAGTAGCTTTTTCAGATAAGTCACTTGGTAAAGTCACTACCATGTAGTAGTCACCATCTTCTAGTCCTTTTTCTCCTTCCTCTTCATTAACAAAGTGAAAATCTAAAGCCTTATTTTCTTTTAAATTAGACACCATGTCTTCACCTATTGTCATTGCCTGTCCATTATAAGAAGCTTCCTTATCTTTATTGACAACTGCCACAGGTAACTCCGATACTTGACCATATGGATCCCACATGGATGATAAAAATATAATGTTGTATAGAGCTGGAATGAAAGAAATCCCTATCATTACAATGATAAAGGTCGGTTTTTTAAATATTGCTTTCCATTCTTTAAACATGTTCCCTCCTTTTTTACACATATTGTCTAAAATTTTGATATAATAGATTATACATCAAAAAATCTAAATTACAAGGTAAAAAATATTTTTTTAGACACATAGTCTATTTTTGTTCACAAGGAGGAATTATGAAAGAAAGTAACAAACGTTTAAAAACAAAACGAATTATCGAAAATGCCATGGTTCAATTATTGATGGACCAGCCCTTTGATCAAATTTCTACTGTCAAGTTAGCAGAAAAAGCCGGAATTAGTCGTTCCAGCTTTTACACTCACTACAAGGATAAGTATGATATGATTGAACTCTACCAAAGTATGCTATTTCATACCTTTGAGTATATTTTCCAAAAACATGCTCATCACAAAAGAGATGCTATTTTAGAAGTGTTTGAATATTTAGAGTCTGAGCCACTATTAGCTGCACTCTTATCTGAAAATGGGACAAAAGAAATCCAAAATTTCTTGAGAAATAAGCTTCACATCATGCTTAGCACCGACCTTCAGAAACGCTTTATGAAACTACAACTCACTCCAATTGAATTAGAATACAGTAGCATTTATCTAACAAATGCTCTATTTGGTGTTTGCCAGACTTGGATTGCTCACGGAAAAAAAGAAAGTCCGCAAGAAATGACAGACTTCCTTATGAAAATGTTAGGTGATGTAAACTAAAAAAGAACACCAGTGGTGTTCTTTTTATCTAACTCCGCCAGTAGGACTCGAACCTACGACATCATGATTAACAGTCATGCGCTACTACCAACT
>NZ_AJRH01000096.1:0-3285 GCF_000297015.1 Streptococcus sp. GMD6S
GTCAAGAAATATGTGTAAAAATTTTACATATAAAAAAACTCCTAGTAAAAACTAGAAGTTTAGAGGATTATACATCAGTTATTCGGCAGAATTCTATATTTTAAAGATAAGCTAGAATAATGATTTATAATCTAGTATATTATCTCTTATACCGTCTAACAAAGGGATAAACTCAGTAAAATCGAATTTTTCATAATTTTTTAGAACATGCTTTGAAAGAATTTCTTTTCCATAATGATTATCACCACCACTCTTGGAGAATGTTTTCCCTTTTAAAATGGGTGGCAATTTACGTGACAATAATAGATCTTCAATATCAGAAAAATTACCGTCATTCTTACTAGATACTAAAGGTGTCGCCATAATATATAAGCTCCCATTTTTATTAATACGACAAGGTTTTTCTCTTCTAATTTTTTCTAAATTATCTGAAATTTTTGATTCTAAACTCTTGGAAGTCTTCGAGTCTTTATTCTGAGGATTCATTAGGTCTTTTGCATGATTCGCAAACAAAAATAAGGGAGATTTATCCTTACCATTTCTATTATTCGGTTCATTATCAAATAAAAATATTGTTGGATAATTTGGAATATTATCGGTTAATTGTTGGAAATAAGTAATATAGTTTGCGTATAAAATTCTTTCTTCTGGATCTAGAGCAAAAAATTTTTTCTTACCTTCATCATTATAGTAAGATTTATCAGAAAAATAATTATACCAATATTTAAAACCTTCTCCCCCTTCTGGAACATTAAAAAGATACTCTATTGTATTAGTATGATTTAAAAATTCAATTTTAAATACAAAGTTATTGCCAACTTTTTCAATAAGTTCTGGATATTTACGATAAAGCTTTTTTAAAGCTGCTTTAATATATCGGGGATCTGTCTTTCCTTCTGTGACAATTATAGGTTTATCATTTCCGAAAAAATATTTATAAAATAGAAATTTTTTGTACTCTTTTTCTCTAGAATTAAATAGAGACATGTACGTTTTCTTTTGTTCCTTACCTATACTGTAGAACTCTGTTGGTAAATTATATGTATTATGTTTTTTATTATCGAATAATTCTTTTCGTAAATCTTTATTATAAAAGATATATTTCCAATAATATTTCGATTCAGATTTTTTTGATGAGTTTCTGCCTAATAAATATTTCTGTGCATCCAGATTATTTTGAATCAGGGACTTTTTATAAAGTAAGTAGTTGTTGTATTGATCTATTTGAAAAATAAAAGCAAAGCGTCCCGTTAGTTGATTGATCGTTCCTGGTTTCTTATCTATTTCAAAAGCTCCATCTTTGTATAATTGAAAGGCCATTGCGCGAGTATTTTTTATGTACTCTCTTTTTACATTTATCTTTTTGTTGACAACCAGTCCAGTCACTTCTTGGCGCTGCATGTTATTGCTCAATCGTGTTTTTTTAGGATTAATTTCAAAACCAGATGAGATGATTACCTCCTCTAATTCAGTTAAAAAGTTATCTAACTCTTTGCTTGCTCTCAGTTTATTAGAGTTTAGTTCACGATTTGTCGAAAAAGTCATATCATCGGCGTATCTAGAATATGTAAAACGATATTTTTTAGCAATTTTGACAATCCGATAATCTAAAATTCTAGTAATTAAATTTGTGATGATGGGAGAAGAAGGGGCTCCTTGTGGTAACTTACCTTGGTAACATGCAATTTGAGCAATTACTGTAGCAATTTCTGGTGAAACAGTAAAATCCTTGTCTTTTATAAAGAAGCCTCTTACTCTTCCAAAATTAAAAGAATCAAAAAAGTTTTTCAAGTCAATGTTCAGAATGTATTTCTTGTTTCGATGCATCTGAGAGTTGGTAATAATGCTTTTCCCCTTTTCAAATGCGTGAGACAGAACAGGTGTTTTAAAGTTCTTATCCTTTGATTTAGATTCTATGCTTTCAAGGTAACATTCCCACAAAACATTAGACAATTTTTTCTGAAGGAACTTCAACTCTTTTTTGGGGGCATGTATAACTCTTTCTCCACCATTCTTTTTAAGGATAGTGAAAGAGTTATATAAATTATCAGTTTTTACATTGTACAATAAATAATTGATGTATTTAGCACTTTTCAAGCCAAGTAGTTTAGCAAAGTCATCTTTTGTTTGTAGTTGATTGAATTTAGTCATAATTTTTTCCTCATAAAAAAAAGCGTATGATAACTCTTACGCGAACAAGATTTCCAGAAGAAATCCAAGAAAATCCCTAGCTAATAAAACTAGGTAAAGCCAAACATTCCTATAACATCGCTGTTAATACTTGCGAACACACAAGTCAAAAATCTAATCATACGCAAACATATTCTATCACAAAACAAGATATTAATCTAGTTTTAAGGTGTATTAAACTAGATTATTGTATGGACCAAAAAAAGCCAGACTCTGTCTGGCTTTGCATTGTTTATGGTTATGATAGATTTTAGAAAATTAGAGAATCTTATCAGTCCGATCCACCATAAAGAGTGAGATGGTCATGATGATATCGATGGCTAGAAGGGCAAGGACAGCTGGGATCCAAGATTGGAAAAGTTCAAAACTATAACCAAACAAGGCAGGACCAAAAGCAGCTAAGATGTAGCCTCCTGTTTGCGCTAGTCCTGATAGCTGAGCTGTCTTTTCAGGAGAACTGGTTTTAAGCGAGAAGCAAACCATGAGGTAGGGGAAGAGGGCACTGCAGGCCGTTCCAATCAAGAGATGGACGACTAACCAGTAGAGGAAATTATTGGTTGGATACAAGAGCATGGCAATTCCTGTCATACCAGCGATAGAGATAATTGCCAGCATGATTCGACGGTGACCATCTGATAGACGAGTCGTCAGACTTGGAACAGTCATTGAAAAAGGAATGCTGATGAGTGAGAAAATAGAAGCAAGGAGAGCCGCATCACTATTAGAAATACCAGCACTAACAGCCATAGTTGGCAACCAGGTCATACTTGTATAAAAGAGCAAGGACTGAAGCCCGCCAAAGATAATGATAGCCCAGACATCTTTACTTTTTAGAATATTCTCTTTGACTTGCTTTTCTTTTTGGTTTTCTAGGTGGTGGTTGTGGCGATGATTTGGCAACCAGACTAGCAGAGTGACCAGACAGAGAAAGCTGAGAACGAGGATGAGGCCCTTCCAAGAACTAGCTTGGGTGATAGGGACGGATAGATAAGAAGCGATGGCTGTCGAAATTCCCATGGCAGTGACATAGAGCGTTGTTAGGAAACTAATCTTTTGAGGCTGATTTGCCTGGATCATACTTGGGAGGAGTACATT
>NZ_AJRH01000097.1:0-3237 GCF_000297015.1 Streptococcus sp. GMD6S
CCCGATACCAGCACCTATTTTTCCAAATCTGCTTATGAAAAGGAAATGAGGTCTACAGCTGACAAATACCTCACCCAACCAACCATTCAAATCACTGATGAAAACTATATGGAGGTCATGGAAGTTCTCTATGACTACCCTCAAGAGTTTGAAGGAAAGAAAATCGAATTTACAGGCTTTGTCTATAACGATCCTAGCCATCCAGATAGCCAGTTCCTCTTTCGCTTTGGAATCATCCACTGTATCGCCGATTCTGGTGTATATGGACTCTTGACAAAGGGGAACTCACGCCAGTATCCTGACAATACTTGGATCACCGCTAGCGGAACCCTGACCCTCCACTACCATAAAGAACTCAAACAAAAACTCCCAACACTAGAGGTTGAGAGTTTCACAAAAGTAGATAAACCAGAAAATCCTTATGTCTATCGCGTTTTTTAATAAAAAGTAGCCTTTTCAGGCTACTTTTTATTATTTAGCAATTTTCTAACCTCTTGAGCACCAATCTGATCGCCTGCCTTTTCAAAAAGAACGATAGCTTGTAAAAAATTTTCATGTGATTCTTCAGGATTTTGTATCGAACCAATCTCTCCTAAACCTCTATAGGCACAAGCTTGGGCAATCAAATCATCTGTTTGCAAAGCTTGTTTTAAGGACTGTTCCATATACATGAATGCTTCTGCTACTTTTCCTAACTTTAATCGTAAATAACCTTGCTCATAATTGTTAACAGAAGATTTGAGGGTATCCTCTGTAAAAGCTTCTTCAATGACTTTTTGCTCTCTTTCGATATAGAAAAGGGCTGTTTGAAATTCATTCATTTCACGATAAACCATGGCTAACTGATGATAGCCTATATGTTCATTTTCTGGGTCGCTTTTAGTTCGTGCTAAGTCAATGTAACGCTGATAGATACTTAAGCACTCGTTGTATTTTTGCTCTTCAAGATAAATATACCCCATCAAATTTAACAAACTAAAATCTGTGCAAGTTTCCAATAAAAAATCAGCTTCAACTATTTTTTTAGCCTCATTAATCTTACCCTCAAACAATAAATCCCATGCTTGATTCATACATATCCTCCTGCTTCTTACGTTGTATAGAAATCTATTGACAAATCGCTATCAGACTCGTATTTTTTCCAAGCTAAACTGAAGCCATAATAATCTTCAAATTCAGGGTGCCAGTCATAATAAAGTGGGACACGACTATACTTTCTCGCTACAACTTCGTCTTCAAATTCTGGAGACTCCCCTGCTGTAATACCAAATTGAAAGCCATTTAGTTCCCAAGTATTTCCCCAAACGTTTTCATCAGAGAGAACATCGATCCATCTAGAAGCATCAATATCAAAATCTGCACATAATTCCAGCTCATAGAATCTTCTACAGTTAATCTCTGAAGGCTTAATATAAAGGGCAACATCTACTTGGTACTTTGTATCTTTGACTTGAACCTGCGTAATTTTCATTGGAATTGGAACTCCATTTAATTCTAACCAGAAATAGCCTAAGGGAGTTTTGATACTATAATATTGCTGATTAGCAGGTTTAACATTTTTAGAGCAAGCATCAAGCATTCTTCCCAGCTTTATTATATTTCTACAAACGTTTTTCGAAGTGATTGGGTCGAAATGTGAATACCTACGAATGACACGTTTTAACTTTTCAACAGGAAAAGTGATATCCTTTGGTAGGGCATGATACTTCTGTACAACTAAAGCAGTTTTTTCAGTATTTTCCTTCCCGACTGGGACAATAACAGCGTGTCCTATATGGATATTTGGGTCATCACAGATATACGTATAGCCATTCCCTCCCTCCTGAAACTCAACCACAACAAGATTTAACTCTTGATCTGGATCAAAGAGAGGCTCTACCTTTTCTACTTCTTGGCGCTCATAAAAAGTAAAGTGATCTCCATCCCCGTCTTCGCCAAAAACCATGAAACTGCCACACTCAGGGCACTTCCACATATAAAATGACGCTTCAGAAATATCATCATAAGAAATTTTATTATGGTCGTCAGCTTTATTTATGATTTCTTCAAACAACTCATCCGAATAAACTGAATAAGCATTTGGATCGGGCGCTCGGTGGTCATTCATTGCTTGCCCACATTTACATGTCCATTTACCCATAAAAAACCTCAGTCGTGGCCTAATTCTTCAAGGAAAAATTGATTTAGAGCTTTCCACTCTTTCTTTTCCTCTCTAACACTTTGAACGTATGCATCCAACTCTTGGATGTTAGCTAAAATATAATCTTGAATTGGCATTATCGGATCAATTTCCATACCTTCAGCTCCCTTGACCTTGATATCAAGCAATCTTAACACATGCTCTTTCATCTCATCAGGAAGCAATTCTTTGACCAAATCGTCAAATAAAATTGGAGGAACAGAATGGTATTTTTCAATCCAACGACAGGCCAAAATAGGACGCAGCGCATAGAAATACTTTTTAGGTTTGACCTTGTCTCCTGAAAGATACTTATTCATTTGAGTTCTAGCAGTGTTCAAGTAATGGTAGAGCATTTTCTTCTCAGAAAAATACTGGTTGGCAAGATGACGCATGCGCTCGATAAAATCCGTTTGTCGATAGACAATTGGTGACTGTAACCATTCAAACAGTGTAGGATTTGACTTATAAAGGAGTTTTAAAGTCTTGTCTAAATCCCAACCACTCACATCCCAAGTATCGTCAATTGGTAGCTCGATAACATCACGCTGTTCATTTAAACGGAGATAAAAATCTTGCTTGTGTTTGTAGATAAATCGTACATCAAAGTCACTATCGGGAGACTCAAAACCCCAGGCACGACTACCAGACTCGATAGCCCATAAAACTCTGACACCATAATCACGCTCAATTTCTGCTAATTTTTCCGGTACCAGAACATTCATTTCTTCTTGCGTTTGCATAATAAAGCCTCGTCTATATTCTGAGCATAAGTAGATGCTAAAATAGGGAATTATGGGAACTAAAAAGAATTATATCACTCTTTCAAAACTACAATCAAATAAACTAAACCTTCTATAAGCTTATTCAGACGTTTTCTATACCTGAGCCCCTTGAATGACAGAATCTCCATCCTTCCAGTTTCGAGCAATCTCTTCGTCTTTCTGGAGTTGGTCAACCAGTTCCTCTACGGAGTCAAATTTGATCATATCGCGGACACGGTCCAGCCAGTAGACCATGACTGTCTCACCGTAAATATCGTCTGAAAAGTCGAAAAT
>NZ_AJRH01000098.1:0-3163 GCF_000297015.1 Streptococcus sp. GMD6S
CCTTATTCTGAAAATTTCATGAATTTTGAAAAAATATAATAATTCAAATTCAATAGACTTTCAAATGAAATTTTGGATATTCTAGAATAAAATATATGCATTGATATTTTATGAGATTTTTTTATTCTTTTTTCATTTTACCATAGAATAGTTTGAAAGACAAAGAAGAATCATACTCTTTTATTAATTAACATAATATAAAATTAATCATATTAATTGACACTGCGTGAACTTTATTGTACAATTATCTTGTAAATGTCCTAGATTGATATAGTAACAATATTAGTACATTCTAGTTAAGGAGAATAAAATGAACATTCGCTTCGATTTTAAGAAAGTTCAAATTATTGCACGCCGTTTAGTTACACTGTTAGCTATTCTCTTTTTGTGTGCTCCGATAAGTCTGTTAAATGCTGATTCTACTACAGAACCTCAGACAACCCTTCATAAAACAATTACTCCGATATCAGGACAGGATGACAAGTATGAGTTGTCATTGGATATCACGTCCAAACTGGGAACGGAGACCCAAACGGATCCCTTGGATGTTGTTTTAGTAGCAGACCTCTCAGGAAGTATGCAGAATCAGGATGTCCAATCTTTTGATGGACGGACGATCAGTCGGATTGACGCATTGAAAAATACTCTAAAAGGAACAAATGGTCGTAAGGGCTTAATTGATACCATTCTATCCAATTCTAATAACCGTTTATCTATGGTAGGATTTGGTGGGAAAATAGATAACCAACGTTACAATAGTTATTATCAATGGCCAGCTTGGGCGGGGTACTTTTCTGGTATTTCCTCTCATGATGATGCTAAGACAGTATTAAACTGGAGCAATGATGTTCAAGGAGCCAAAAGAATGGTTTCTAGAATGTCTGTTGATAATAGTGGTGATTCGATTGGTTACGAAGGAGGAATAGGTACAGGTACAAATATTGGAGCAGGACTTCAGTCAGCAACAGAATTACTTCAGTCAGCCAGATCAAGTGCAAAAAAGGTTGTTATTCTTTTGTCAGATGGTTTTGCGAACATGTACTACGATACTAGAGGTTATACGATCTACAATTGGAGCAATAATGATGGTGTAACAGAAATAGCTCCATCGTGGTATCAAACCAATCTAAACACGTTTACTGAAACAGTTTCTGGTTATCTTGCTCCCAAGATTGATGGATTTTATTCTATCAAATTCCGCTACTCTAATAGTACAGATAGTATTTCTAAACTAAAAGAGTACATTGGTAGTTATAATTCTTCCATTCCAAACGAAATATTATCCGCTAACAATGAAAGGGAATTGAGAGAACAATTTAAGGAAATCACCAAGAAAATCCTTCCCCTAGGTGTTCACCATGTGACCATCAAGGATGTTTTGTCCAAATATGTTCAACTTCTTCCCGATAACAGTTCAAATATTCGAGTTGTAAAAATCGAAAACGATAAAGAGGAAACCTTGGGATCAGATAAGGTTACGCTGGAAACAAGGAAGAATGAAAATGGTCTGGTCGAAGTAACAGCAAAATTTAATCCTAACTACATTCTTGATGATGGTGTGAAGTACGCCCTCAAATTTACTGTTACATCAAGTCAAGATGCCTTAGATGCCATTGCTGGTGATAAAAAACTAGAGGCCGGTGATGCTGAAGGTTCTGATGTCAATAAACTCTACTCCAATAAAGGTGCCAGTGTCACCTATTCCTATGGAATAGGCACCTACCAAACCAAGACCAAAGAATACTCTGACAACCCAACCTTTAAGCCTTCAGATCCATTAACGGTACCAGTGGAAGTTGAATGGCAAGGTGTGACGGGTGCGAGAACTGTTATTACAGCTGATCAACCGAGTAATGTTGAACTGAAACTGGTTCAAAAGAACAAGAACAGAGGTTCTGACAATCAAGAATATCGAAAGACCAATGTGAATGTTAGAAAAAACGTATCTAATGAAACGAGGAACTTTGAAAAAGTTGCCAAAGGATATCAATACGATTTAATTGCACCGGACGTCCCAGCCTTTACCAAAGAAATAAAAAATGTTGGTACAGAAACTAAACCATCCTTTAAGGTAATCTATAAACAATTGCCAAGTCTGACGATTAAGAAAGTGTTGGAAGCTGAAAGTAACTTGAACAAAGAGTTTAGAATTAAGGTAAAACTAACCTCTCCTGATTCTACGCCATTGAATGGAACTTTTGGCGAGATAACTGTTGTAAATGGAGAAGCGGAGATCCGTGTCGAAAAACGAAAACGTTGGAAAGGTATTCTAAGCTATCTTCCTCGAGGAACCCATTACAAAGTTGAAGAAGAAGCGGCATCAACGAACGGTTACCACGTTACATATGAGAATCAAGAGGGCGATCTGAATAAAGACGAGACCAGCACTGTTACGAATCACAAGCTTCCAAGTTTATCAGTCACAAAAAAAGTTACAGGCGTATTTGCCAACTTATTAAAATCCTTCAAGATTACCATTAACATCAGGGATGCTCAGAACAGTCCACTGAATGGAACCTATACTGCAACGGTGAATAATAAAAGAACCCCTCTGCAATTTACGAATGGTCGAGCGTCTATAGATCTCAGTAAAGACCAAACCATAAAAATTGATGGACTTCCACTCGATAGTCACTACACTATTGAAGAGGAATCAAACTCTTCTCGTGGATATCAGGTATCTTATGAAAATCAAGAAGGCAAACTGGATGGGGATAAGTCCGCGACAGTCACGAATAATAAGAATAGCGTGCCTGAAACCGGAGTTGACTTCCTCAGCAGTACACTCGTGTTAGGAATAATCCTTCCTCTAGGGGGAATCTTCTTTACAATCCTACTCGGATATCTAGTGGTACATAGGAGAAAATAATGCTACTTAAAAAGAAACATAAGAAAACAGTAACACAAGTCAATCGGGATAAGTCTCCGCCGAGTGTATGGGGAGATATCCTCTACTTAGTCAGTAAGCTTCTGATGGTTGGGTTTGTACTGGCCACCCTTTACTTTTTTGTCTTTGGACTATTGAGATACAATGACGATGGCATGAAGCCAGCCTTAAAAGATGGCGACTTGGTTGTCTACTATAGGTTGGATAAACGTTATTCGATTGGTGATCTGCTTGTCTATAGTTATAAAGGTAAGGAAAGAGTGGCGCGTGTCATTG
>NZ_AJRH01000099.1:0-2895 GCF_000297015.1 Streptococcus sp. GMD6S
GCTTGAGTACATACCAGTCAAGGAGAAGTAGTTTTGAGGGTCATATCCCCAGTTGTAGTTGCTGTTGCTTGAAGCGTAGGCAGACAAACGTTCATGGTTTTTCAATTCATTGACAAAGTAGTAAGACAAGACTGGAAGGAGCTGGATGTGGGTCACACCCAAGTCTTTGAGATAGTCTAATTTTTCGATAAAGGCTTCGAAGGTACCGAATGGTTTGGTCAAGTCTTTTGCGATGGCAGGATCCGAAGTGAAGTCACGCACATGAGCTTCATAGATAACGGCATCTTCACGTGATTTGAAGTTACGAATCTTTCCATAGGTCAAGTCTTGCGGACCTAACTTCGCTGGATCGACAAAGGCAGCTTTAGCGACCTTATGAGCGGCATCTGTTTTTGCTAGGTCACTGTTCCAAGTCGCTAATGATTTGGCATAAGGGTCAAGAACGAGGACAGTTTTACCTTGGCGCTCGATTTGGTAGTGGTAGTAGTAGCCAGTGTAGTTGCTGATACCGAGACCAGAGTTTGCATCCAGAGTTTGTTTCCAGGTTCCTTTTTCTCCTTTTTCAAGGGCGACAGTTCCAACTACCTTTTCAGGGTCTTTCTTGTCATAGACAACAACGGAAACCTTATCAGCACTTGGAGACCAGAGGGTGAGGTCAACACGCTTGCCATCTTCTTTCAGAGTTGCGCCGAGTGGCCCATCGTAACTGTAGGACTCATCCTTGAGGCGCCAGCTTGAACGTGTGGTAAAGCGGTCTGAATTGTAGCTGACAGTGTAAGGGTGTTGAGTGTCAGAGAAGTCGCCGATGTAGGTCACTTTTTTACCTGCCTCATCCACTTCCACGTCTGTGATAGCTACTTTATTCCCTTGGTAATCAGTGATGCTGGAGTGTTTGAGGATATCGTCTTTCTTAGCTCCAACGAGGGTAGAAAAACTGCTTTCGATACGAGATTTAGCCACGTGTTGGGCACCAGTCATACGGATATCGTGAACGTAGTAGGGGTTGGTGTAGATGGTTTCGTCATCATCTTTGAGGAAAATCTGACTGTGATTTTTTAGATCAGTGAATTTATAATCTTCTTTTCTGATTTTCACATCATCGCCTTTCTTGCTTTCGTCTAGTAATAAAAATCCAAATTCTCTCGCAGCTTCATTGAGTGGGATATCAATGTAGCGTCCATATTTTCCAGTTGCGGTAAAGTCAGTACCGTCAGGCCATTCTCCACTGCTTGGGTTTTTGACATCGCCCCAATACCAGAGAGATTTTTTGTCATAGTTTCCATCGGTGCGGTAGTAGTTGACACGAATAGTTCCTGCTGGTTGAGGGCGGTAGTTGTATACCTTGTAGTTTTCATCTAGCCAGGCCTCATTCATTTTTGGAGAGAGGCGCTCTACAGAACGGTCTCCCGTCAGGTTATCCCCCTTGGTATTGTTGATGAGGAAGCTGACTTTCTTGGCTTGCTCATTTTTGAGTTTGACATCTAGATAATAGCCGTAGTCATCTTGCTTGGCATCCTTGAAGGACTTGGCTCCATTGGGCCAGTTTTCAGACGGTTTTTCAACATCGTCCCAAGTCCAAAGACCTTGAGAATCTTTGTTCTCTTCAGGGAGTTTTTTTACATGGATACGGAAGTGGTTGTCTGCGATGGGTTCTTCAGAGGATGTGTCAGCTTGTGGTTTTTGTTCTGAAGTTGGCGTTGCAGTGCTGTTATCTACTTTCTCTTCCTTGCTGTTAGCCTGGCTTGTAGTAGCATCTTCTGTTTTAGGTGTTTCTAGTGCTGTAGTAGTTTCCACAGCTGGAGCTTCTTTTTTAGAATCAAGGGAAGCGTTTGCATTCTTTTGTTCAGAAATAGGCGTTTCCTTTTGAGTTTGACTCGTTTCAGTCTCAGTAGGGGCCTTGGTCACAGCGCTGGTATTTTTCTGAGTTTGAGGAAGGTTTTCATTGGCCGAAATAGTTGGCATTGCAGCAGAAAGCAGGACAATGCTGGCACCAATGAGGACAGAACCAGTTCCGTTCTTCAAGGAACGGATACCATAAATCATTTTTTTCTCAGTTTGAGATGGGATCTTTTTCATCACAATTCTCCTTGTGTAGTTGTTCCCTATCAGTATAGCACGAGGTAAACATTAGTGCAAGCGTTTTCCTGACTTTTAAGAGAAAATATAATGCTTCATTCTCTTGAAATTTTAAAATAATATATAGGAAAAGATTGTTTAAAAAATAGTAAAAAAACCTTGAAAAATCTAGCTAAATAAGGTATAATATGAGTAATCATTTGTCGTAGGTTTTGTCTGAAATATTGTCCAGACAAGGCTCACAGCAGTTAAATCTTCTGAAAAAGTCAGATTTAGCTGCTCTTTTTGTGCTTTTTTTCAGGTTTTTGAGTGCTTGTAACAAAGATTTAAAGATTCTGAAAATTTGTCAAAGGGACACGGTGATAGGGGTTTTTAAAACCATATGACGATTAGAAAAGCCTGATTGACAAGGCTTGGAATTTATTTACAAAGGAGAATCATCTTGGCAGGACATGACGTTCAATACGGGAAACATCGTACCCGTCGTAGTTTTTCAAGAATCAAAGAAGTTCTTGACTTACCAAATTTGATTGAAATTCAAACGGATTCATTCAAAGATTTCCTAGATCACGGTCTTAAGGAAGTATTTGAAGATGTATTGCCAATTTCAAACTTCACAGACACAATGGAGTTGGAATTTGTTGGCTATGAAATCAAGGAACCAAAATACACGCTCGAAGAAGCACGTATCCACGATGCTAGCTACTCAGCACCAATTTTTGTAACCTTCCGCTTGATCAATAAAGAAACAGGAGAAATCAAGACCCAAGAAGTCTTCTTTGGTGATTTCCCAATCATGACCGAAATGGGTACTTTCAT
>NZ_AJRH01000100.1:0-2863 GCF_000297015.1 Streptococcus sp. GMD6S
AAATGAAAACGTATACAAATATAAAGAACTCATTATCCAATATGGATACGCTTATCAATTAGGAGAATACAAATGAAATTTAGAAAACTAGCTTGTACAGTACTTGCGGGTGCTGCGATTCTTGGCCTTGCGGCTTGTGGTAACTCTGGTGGAAGTAAAGATGCTGGAAGCTCTAGTAGCGATAGCGGAAAAACAGAAATCACTTGGTGGGCATTCCCAGTCTTCACACAAGAAAAAACGGGTGACGGTGTTGGAACTTATGAAAAATCAATCATCGAAGCGTTCGAAAAAGCAAATCCAGATGTAAAAGTGAAATTGGAAACCATCGACTTCAAGTCAGGTCCTGAAAAGATTACAACAGCCATCGAAGCGGGAACAGCGCCAGACGTACTTTTTGACGCACCAGGGCGTATCATCCAATACGGTAAAAATGGTAAATTGGCTGAGTTGAACGACCTCTTCACAGACGAATTTGTCAAAGATGTCAACAACGAAAACATCGTACAAGCAAGTAAGGCTGGAGACAAAGCTTACATGTATCCGATCAGTTCAGCTCCATTCTACATGGCTATGAACAAGAAGATGTTGGAAGATGCTGGAGTTGCAAACCTTGTAAAAGAAGGTTGGACAACTGATGACTTTGAAAAAGTTTTGAAAGCGCTTAAAGATAAAGGCTATACACCAGGTTCATTGTTCAGTTCTGGTCAAGGGGGAGACCAAGGAACACGTGCCTTCATCGCAAACCTTTATGGCGGTTCTGTAACAGACAAAGACGTAACCAAATATACAACAGACGATCCTAAATTCGTCAAAGGTCTTGAAAAAGCTGCTAGCTGGATCAAAGACGGTTTGTTGAACAATGGTTCACAATTTGACGGTGGAGCAGACATCCAAAACTTTGCCAACGGTCAAACATCATACACAATCCTTTGGGCACCAGCTCAAAACGGTATCCAAGCGAAACTCTTGGAAGCAAGTAAGGTAGATGTGGTAGAAGTACCATTCCCATCAGACTCTGGTAAACCATCTCTTGAATACCTTGTAAACGGATTTGCAGTATTTAACAACAAAGACGATAAGAAAATCGCAGCAGCTAAGAAATTCGTTCAATTCATCGCAGATGACAAAGAATGGGGTCCTAAAGACGTAGTTCGTACAGGTGCCTTCCCAGTTCGTACTTCATTTGGCAAACTTTATGAAGACAAACGTATGGAAACAATCAGTGGCTGGACTAAATACTACTCACCATACTACAACACTATCGATGGATTTGCTGAAATGAGAACACTTTGGTTCCCAATGTTGCAATCTGTATCAAATGGTGACGAAAAACCAGCGGATGCTTTGAAAGCCTTCACTGAAAAAGCTAACGAAACAATCAAAAAAGCTACAAAACAATAAGCACTAAGTCAGATTGATTCCCCCCTTTTCCCTGTGCACTACGGTGTAAGAAAAGGGGGACTTTTGTTTGAAATGGTAGGAACTGTCACGAAATTAAAATGAAGTTCTTACATAAGCGAATCTTAAAAAATTTCATTTTGGTTTTAAAACAGTTCAAGAAAATCAAAAACTATTCTATTTGAAAGAGAGGTGCCGACTGTGAAAGTCAATAAAATTCGTATGCGGGAAACAGTGATTTCCTACGCTTTCCTAGCACCAGTGTTATTCTTCTTTGTCATCTTTGTCTTGGCTCCTATGATTATGGGATTCATTACAAGTTTCTTTAACTACTCCATGACTAAATTTGAGTTTGTAGGCTTTGACAACTACATTCGCATGTTTAAAGACCCTGTCTTTATGAAGTCTTTGATCAATACCGTTATCCTGGTTATTGGATCTGTTCCGATTGTGGTTCTCTTCTCGCTCTTTGTAGCATCTCAAACCTATCATCAAAATGCCATTGCCCGTTCTTTCTATCGTTTCGTCTTCTTCCTTCCTGTAGTTACAGGTAGTGTTGCCGTAACGGTTGTATGGAAATGGATCTATGACCCACTATCAGGGATTCTAAACTTTGTCCTTAAGTCAAGCCATATCATCAGCCAAAATATTTCTTGGCTGGGTGACAAAAACTGGGCTTTGCTAGCGATTATGATCATCCTTTTGACAACATCTGTTGGTCAACCGATTATTCTTTATATTGCTGCCATGGGAAATATTGATAACTCACTTGTTGAAGCAGCGCGTGTTGACGGTGCGACTGAGTTTCAAGTCTTCTGGAAGATCAAATGGCCTAGCCTTCTTCCAACAACTCTTTACATCGCGATCATCACAACCATCAACTCATTCCAGTGTTTTGCTTTGATTCAGCTCTTGACTTCTGGTGGTCCAAACTATTCAACAAGTACCTTGATGTACTACCTTTACGAAAAAGCCTTCCAATTGACAGAATACGGCTATGCAAATACCATCGGTGTCTTCTTGGCAGTGATGATTGCCATTGTCAGCTTTGCTCAATTCAAGATCCTCGGAAACGACGTAGAATACTAAAGAAAGGAGACAGTTATGCAACCTACACAAAAGAAACCCTTAACAGCTTTCACTGTTATCTCAACGATTATCTTGCTCTTGTTGACCGTACTGTTCATCTTTCCATTCTACTGGATCTTGACAGGGGCCTTCAAATCACAGCCTGATACCATTATGATTCCACCACAATGGTTCCCTAAAATGCCAACCATGGAAAACTTCCAACAACTCATGGTGCAAAACCCTGCTATGCAGTGGATGTGGAACTCTGTATTTATCTCACTGGTAACCATGTTCTTAGTCTGTGCAACCTCTTCTCTAGCAGGTTATGTCTTGGCTAAGAAACGTTTCTATGGTCAACGCATCCTCTTTGCAGTTTTTATCGCTGCCATGGCTC
>NZ_AJRH01000101.1:0-2797 GCF_000297015.1 Streptococcus sp. GMD6S
ACACTGTGATTTATATAGAAAAAATAGATAGGTAAAAAGATGTTAGAACACGATATTAAAAAAATCCTCGTTTCACATGATGAAATTACAGAAGCAGCTAAAAAGCTAGGTGCGCAACTAACAAAAGAATATGAGGGGAAAAATCCAATTCTTATTGGAATTCTGAAAGGATCGATTCCTTTTATGGCTGAATTGGTCAAACATATTGATACGCATATCGAGATGGACTTCATGATGGTATCTAGTTACCATGGTGGAACAGCAAGTAGTGGTGTCATCAATATCAAGCAAGACGTGACTCAAGATATCAAAGGAAGACATGTTTTATTTGTAGAGGATATCATTGATACGGGTCAAACTTTGAAGAGTTTGAGAGATATGTTTATTGCAAGAGAAGTAGCTTCTGTTAAAATCGCGACTTTGTTAGACAAACCAGAGGGACGTGTTGTTGAAATTGAAGCGGATTACACTTGCTTTACTATTCCAAATGAGTTTGTAGTAGGTTATGGTTTGGACTATAAAGAAAATTATCGTAACCTTCCTTATGTCGGAGTATTGAAAGAAGAAGTTTATTCAAATTAGAAAGATTTATCTTTAATGAAAAAACAAAATAATGGTTTAGTTAGAAATCCATTTCTATACTTGTTAATTATCTTCTTCCTAGTGACAGGATTCCAGTATTTTTACTCTGGAAATACTGCTGGACGAAGCGAAAAAATTAACTATACAGAACTGGTAAAAGAAATTACTGCAGACAATGTAAAAGAATTAACCTATCAGCCAAATGGTAGCATCATTGAAGTGTCTGGTGTTTATAAAAATCCTAAGACTAGTAAAGAAGAAACGGGAATTCAATTTTTCACTCCTACAGCTACAACAGTAGAAAGATTCTCAAGTACTATTCTTCCGTCTGATTCAACAGTTTCAGAATTGCAAAAACTTGCTTCTGAACATCAGGCAGAAGTAACAGTCAAACATGAGAGTTCAAGCGGTATGTGGATCAATATCCTTGTCTCTGTTGTGCCATTTGCTATTCTTTTCTTCTTCTTATTCTCTATGATGGGAAATATGGGAGGAAATAGTGGCCGAAATCCAATGAGTTTTGGACGTAGCAAGGCCAAAGCTGCTAACAAAGAAGATATCAAGGTACGATTTTCAGATGTTGCAGGTGCCGAGGAAGAAAAACAAGAATTAGTTGAAGTTGTTGAATTCCTAAAAGATCCAAAACGATTTACCAAACTTGGTGCGCGTATTCCTGCGGGTGTTCTTTTAGAGGGACCTCCGGGAACAGGTAAGACCTTACTTGCTAAGGCGGTTGCTGGAGAAGCAGGAGTTCCATTCTTTAGCATCTCAGGATCGGACTTTGTAGAAATGTTTGTCGGAGTTGGGGCTAGCCGAGTTCGTTCACTTTTTGAGGATGCAAAAAAAGCAGCGCCAGCCATCATCTTTATCGATGAAATTGATGCCGTTGGTCGCCAACGTGGTGTCGGTCTTGGTGGAGGTAATGATGAACGTGAACAAACCTTGAACCAACTCTTGATTGAGATGGATGGTTTTGAGGGAAATGAAGGAATTATTGTTATCGCTGCGACGAACCGTTCAGATGTTCTAGATCCAGCTCTTCTCCGTCCAGGACGTTTTGATAGAAAAGTCTTAGTTGGTCGCCCTGATGTTAAAGGTCGTGAAGCAATCTTGAAAGTTCACGCTAAAAATAAACCTCTGGCAGACGATGTGGATTTGAAACTAGTTGCCCAACAAACTCCAGGTTTTGTGGGAGCTGACTTGGAAAATGTTCTAAATGAGGCAGCCTTGGTTGCAGCCCGTCGCAACAAGTCAGTCATTGATGCTTCAGATATTGATGAGGCAGAAGACAGAGTGATTGCTGGACCATCTAAGAAGGATAAAACAGTATCACAAAGAGAACGGGAATTGGTTGCTTATCATGAGGCTGGACATACTATTGTTGGTTTAGTCTTGTCAAATGCCCGTGTTGTTCATAAAGTTACCATTGTACCACGTGGACGTGCAGGTGGTTACATGATTGCGCTTCCGAAAGAGGATCAAATGCTTCTATCTAAGGAAGACATGAAAGAACAATTAGCAGGTTTGATGGGTGGTCGTGTAGCTGAAGAGATTATCTTTAATGTCCAAACGACAGGAGCTTCAAATGACTTTGAACAAGCTACACAGATGGCGCGTGCAATGGTCACTGAATACGGTATGAGTGAAAAACTTGGCCCAGTTCAATACGAAGGTAATCATGCTATGTTTGGTGCACAAAGTCCTCAAAAATCAATTTCAGAACAAACAGCCTATGAGATTGATGAGGAAGTTCGTTCATTATTAAATGAGGCACGAAACAAAGCAGCTGAAATCATTCAGTCAAATCGTGAAACTCATAAGTTGATTGCAGAAGCATTGTTGAAATACGAAACATTAGATAGTACACAGATTAAATCTCTTTACGAAACAGGAAAAATGCCTGAGACAGTAGAAGAGGAATCCCATGCACTATCTTATAATGAAGTGAAATCAAAAATGAGTGAAGAAAAATAAATTTAGAGAGGTTCAACCTCTCTTTTATGTTCTAATGTGATGGCTACCGAGCGGATGCCTTGATAGTTGACCCTCCTCGTACAGGCTTAGATGATAAGCTGTTGGAAACCATTCTGACCTACGTTCCAGACAAAATGGTCTATGTATCCTGCAATGTTTCGACCTTAGCGCGAGATTTGGTTAAACTAGTAAAAGTCTATGACCTCCAGTATATCCAGTCGGTCGATATGTTTCCCCACAC
>NZ_AJRH01000102.1:0-2719 GCF_000297015.1 Streptococcus sp. GMD6S
CCATAGCCAGCATTGTTAATCAAGACATCAATCTTGCCATAACGGAGATAGAGGTCAGCTACCAGAGCTTCTAGGGCTGAGTCATCAGTAATATCGATTTCAATCCATTCTACATGAGGATGCTTTGCATATAGTTGGGCTAGTTTTTCCTTGTTTCTACCTAGTAAGATGAGTTGGTCATTTGGCAAGAGTTTGACCATTTCTTGGGCTAAGCCACCGCTTGCCCCAGTGATGATGATGGTACGCATCTCTATTCCTTTCAAAGTTTTGATCAATTTAATGAAATCTTTTTCCAGCTAAATAATGAGCATAGGCTTGATCAATGACAGGAGCAAACAGATGATAATCCTCCCAGCTACCTAAAAATTCTAAAGGCAAGTCATATAAGTCATTGACTACAAATTCGGAATAATCATCCATATACTGATGTTCATAATAGTCATTTACAAAAGCCTGAAAATCCTTTGTAATATCCATTGTTCCCAGTTTACCATCGCACCAGTCTAAAAGATAATCAACACCCAAAGTTTGCTCGTTTTTTAAACTTTGGAATACCGTTTCTTCATCAGGAAACATCAATTCTTTTGCATCATGCAGGATGAGCCAAGTAACGAAAAAACCGATATGATTCGCAGCCCAACGATAAATCTCCCGATAATCTTTTTGAGTTAACTCTTCTTTTTGTAATGAATAGCTGTGCAAGTAGTTGGTTAAGGCATTCTCAAAATACCAATCCGCTTTATCCAATAAACGATTTTCAACAGTCATCTTAATTCCCTCTCAACGAACTGTAACATTATAACTCAACCTCTTCCAAGTCTTTGACGACATGGACATTCTCAAAAATACTAGCTGCATCTTTCTTAAGCTGACTAATATCCTTTGATAGGAAGCGGGCACTGATATGGTTGAGCAAGAGGCGCTTAGCACTGGCTTCTGCTGCTACTTGTGCTGCCTGCATATTGGTTGAGTGACCGTGATTGCGAGCAATTTTTTCATCTCCCTTGCCATAAGTCGACTCATGGACAAGGACATCGGCATTGACAGCTAAACGCACACTAGCATTGGTTTTACGGGTGTCACCCAGAATGGTGATAATCTTACCTGGACGGGGAGCTGAGATATAGTCTGCTGCCTTGATTTCAGTTCCATCTTCGAGAACAACGTCCTGGCCGTTTTTGATCTTTCCAAAAAGCGGACCAAATGGAACACCAGCAGCCTTAAGTTTTTCAGCATCCAAGGTCCCTTCTAGATCCTTTTGCATGACACGATAACCAACGCAGAAAATAGTGTGGTCCAGCTCCTCTGCATACACAGTGAATTTATCGGTCTCAAAGATTTTCCCTAGAGAATCTTGGTCAAACTCATGAAAATGAATGCGGTAAGGCAGACGAGAGCCTGACACACGAAGGCTGGTTAAGACAAATGACTTGATTCCTTGCGGTCCATAGATGTCCAAATCTGTCTGCTCTTCATTGGCCTGAAAAGCACGGCTAGAGAGAAATCCTGGCAATCCAAAGATGTGGTCTCCATGCAGGTGGGTGATAAAGATTTTGCTGACCTTCCGTGGTCGAATCGTGGTTTCCAGAATGCGATTTTGCGTTCCTTCTCCACAGTCAAAGAGCCAAACTTCGTTAATCTCATCCAAGAGTTTCAGGGCGAGACTTGAAACGTTGCGGGCTTTAGAGGGCTGACCGGCCCCTGTTCCTAAAAATTGAATATCCATTCGATACTTTCTAATTAATCAATATATAACATAGCTGTGCGATTTTCCGATCGGAAATAGCGACTGCCAGAAAAAGCAACAGCTTCTTGCAGTAAATCCTCTTGGCTGTAGCCTTTGAGACGCTTGCGACCATCTGCTAAACTTTCTAAATCAGTCAAAGCTGTGAGATTCTTCACACTAACAACTTCTTCATCTCCGACAGGCTTCATGTAAATCTTTCCAGACTCCTCAAAGACTAGTTGATGGGGGAAAATTTGCGCAATCTCAAAAAGTAAGTCATCCGAGATTTCCTCTTCATTTTCAGAGAAAATTCGCCCCAAGCCCTCACTCTCATAGCAAAATCCAAAAGATTTGCCAGATAAATTAAGACGAATAAAAGGCTTATTTTCAAAGGTGAAACTTGGATCAGCATTGTAGAGATTCAGTTCATGACTGACTTCTAAAAAATAATCCGTCGCAGCTTCAGGACTCTTTTTCTGGTAGAGTTCAGCAAAGTAGGCATTGACTACACTCGGAGGAGGTGTGATGAGAGCCAACTGCTCTTGCTCTGTTTTGCCAGCTAGAAGTTGATCCAGATAGACCTTATCCAAACTTGTATAACCCCCATACTTTAGAGCCAAGGTTTTAATATCAGTCATAAAATTCCTCTAACCTCCATTTGTTTTTCTCGGAAATGTAGCCTGTAATCACTTCTCCATCATCTTGGTAGTCACGATCTTCAAGAATCGCTACACTTTCCAAATCATGAATCTTGTAGGACTTAGAAAAAGGCACCCGTAGAGTAAAGGCTTCAAAAATCTCCTTGATTTTTTCTAAAAATAAAGCCTGCAACTGCTCACGACTATCCTCAGACTTGGCAGAAATGAGGGCATACGGCGTTTGAGTAGGCGTAAAATCCTCCACCAAATCCGCTTTATTGTAAAGAGTCAAGCGAGGAATATCCTCCATATCCAAGTCTTTCATGATAGACAGAACCGTTTTTTCATGCTCCTC
>NZ_AJRH01000103.1:0-2625 GCF_000297015.1 Streptococcus sp. GMD6S
CACCTGATTCGGGATATCCTGTTTGTTTTTTCAATAGTTGTATTCTTTTAAGTGGAGGAGAATCTTTCAAAATTGTTATAGTAAGTCCATAAAGAAAATTCACACAAAAGAAAACTTTTTGGTATAATAGTAGCATGCACACAAAAAATGAAGAAGAGCTTCTAGCTCTCGGAGAAAGATTAGGTCATTTGCTTCAAAAAGACGATGTTCTGATCTTGACTGGAGAGTTGGGAGCGGGTAAAACAACCTTTACAAAAGGCCTTGCTAAGGGCTTGGATATCCGTCAAATGATTAAAAGTCCAACCTATACCATTGTCAGAGAGTACGAAGGGCGTTTGCCACTTTACCACTTGGATGTCTACCGTATCGAAGGTGATGCTGATTCTATTGACTTGGATGAGTTTCTCTTCGGTGGTGGTGTGACTGTTATTGAGTGGGGGCATCTTTTGGGTGAAGATTTACCAGATTCTTACTTGGAGTTGGAAATCTTGAAAGAAGCTGAGGGGCGTTGTCTTCATTTTACGGCTCATGGCTCTCGGGCTGAACAACTCATCAAGGAGCTTCAAGATGGAGTATGAGTTGTGTATTCGTGAGGCAGAGATTTCAGATGCTACAGCCTTAATTGCATTTTTAGATTGTGTCGGTCAAGAGACAGATTTTACCAGCTTGGATGAAAATGGCATCATGATGACAGCTTCTGAAATGGCTCTTTTTATCGAAAAACAAGCTGCATCAGAGAATCAAATTACTCTCCTCGCCTTACTGAATGATGAGATTGCAGGAGTCTTAAATATCACAGCGGACCAACATTTAAGAGTTCGACATATCGGTGATGTTTTTCTAGCAGTTCGCAGGAAATTCTGGAACCAAGGCTTGGCGACTATACTTCTAGAAGAAGGCATCGAGTGGGCTAAAGTCAGTGGCGTCTTGCGCCGTTTGCAACTCAGTGTACAAAAACGAAACGAGGCTGCGATCCACCTCTACTCAAAAATGGGATTTATCACAGAAGGCTTACAAGAAAGAGGAGCCTATTTAGCAGAAGGGATATTTTTAGATGTTTGTCTTATGGGCAAGCTGATAAATGAATAACGAGATGATTAAAAAATTAATTGGAATGGTGCTAGGTTTCCTAGCAGTAACAGTTTTAGGTGTAGCGGTTTATGGTTACACCATTTTCCAACAAGGAACAGCAACCTTGAGTGAAAAGACTTATAAAAAAATTGGTGAAGAAACCAACGTTATCGAAGCGACGGAGCCTCTGACCATCCTCTTGATGGGGGTAGATACGGGAAATGTGGAACGTACAGACCCGTGGGCGGGAAATAGTGATTCCATGATTCTCTTGACGGTTAATCCCAAAACAAAGAAAACCACTATGATGAGTTTGGAACGGGATATTTTGACCAAGATTGAGACTGGAAACGGTCAAGTTCAGGAAGCTAAACTCAATGCGGCCTATGCTAATGGTGGTGCGGAACTTGCAATTTCTACTATTCAAAAGATGATGAATATCCACATTGACCGCTATGTGATGGTTAACATGCAGGGGCTTCAACAATTGGTGGATGCGGTTGGTGGAATTACCGTCAACAATACACTCGGTTTCCCAATTTCGATTGCTGACCAAGAGGAGTTTAATAAGATTTCTATCGGTGTTGGAGAACAAACCTTGAATGGGGAGGAAGCTCTGGTGTATTCACGGATGCGTTACCAAGACCCAGAGGGAGACTATGGTCGTCAAAAACGTCAACGTGAAGTTATTCAAAAGATCGTTGAGAAGGTTTTGAGCCTAAACAGTGTGAGTCATTATCAAGGTATCCTCAAAGCTTTGAGTGATAACATGCAGACCAATGTGGACTTGTCAGCTAAGAGCATTCCACAATTGCTCGGCTATCAAGATTCCTTCAAGAATATCGAAACGCATCAATTGCGTGGGGAAGATGCTGAGCTACAGGGAATTTCTTATCAGATTGTCACTTCAGAACATATGCTCGAAATGCAAAATCTCTTGCGTAGTTCGCTAGGTAAAGAGCCAGTGACAGAATTGGAAACCAATGCGGTACTGTACGAAACAGCCTTTGGTCGGACAGCACCTTCAACCAGTACGAACGCTTCAAACGAAGAAGCAGAATAAGAAAAGAATCAAATCGTGGGAAATTTCCTGCGATTTTTTCAAAAAAATTCGAATAGATAAGTAGGAGGAAACATGAAAGCAGAAATTATTGCTGTTGGAACAGAAATTTTAACAGGGCAGATTGTCAATACCAATGCTCAGTTTTTATCAGAGAAACTAGCCGAAATCGGGGTAGATGTCTACTTCCAAACAGCTGTTGGAGATAATGAAGCTCGTCTTTTGTCCTTGCTTGAGATTGCGAGTCAACGTAGTAATCTTGTGATTTTGACAGGGGGCTTGGGACCAACCGAGGATGATTTGACCAAACAAACCCTGGCAAAATTTTTGGGAAAAGATCTAGTGTTTGACCCTCAAGCGCAAGAGAAACTGGATATTTTCTTTGCTCATAGACCTGACTATGCTCGGACACCGAATAATGAGCGCCAAGCCCAAATTGTAGAAGGGGCGACTCCACTGCCAAATGAGACAGGTTTAGCAGTAGGAGGGGTGTC
>NZ_AJRH01000104.1:0-2595 GCF_000297015.1 Streptococcus sp. GMD6S
ATATTCCCTTACCTATCTCCCAAATTATTGAAGTAGATATTGAACCAACTACAGAACCAAGAACAGGTATTGGAATCATGATCTGACCAATACAAGCACCAATTGTAGCAAAGGAAGCATCTATTACATTTAATGTCAACAGATTCATAAGTTCATCTTGAGTTATTTCGGAAGATCTGAATCTCAAAACAACATCTATCATCCCATAAGTAGCCATTACTAAAGCACTGGCATTTGGAGCACTAATACCCAAAATATTTGTTAATCCGTAAATTGAATATCCTGATATTGCTCCACTTGCAACTCCTTTTAATGAATTCAATCCACAATCTAACCAATCGGATTGTTCGAATTCAAAGATACTTTTTCCTTCTATGTATTTTCCATACACAGTCGACATTAATGCTAAACCACCTTGTAAAAAAGCTGCGTTTCTTGCAACCTTGTTAGCTTCTTTTAAATTTGGTAATGCATGTTTTTGGGTCACTAATCTTTTTTTATTTAATTCTTGTTGTTTTAGTCTGACTGTTTTACGAATATTCTTCTCTTCAGAATCTATAAGAGAATGAATTGAATTTTTTTGAGCGTCTTTGTAATCTAGAGCAGAGGATTTCATCCAATATTTGTATGAAGTAAGTCCCTTGCTTTCAGTGATATCATTAATCATTTGGCGTATATCCGTAATTTGTTTAATGGATAATCTCTTGCCATTCAATTCAACTTCTTTTGCTCCAGCCATTATTTTTTCAAATACTTGAACGTGATCTTTTGGAAACATCATTTTCATTTTTGAACTGTAATGAAACGATTGAGCTAGTTCATCACGTAAATTACCATAAAACTTCATTTGAATGGTATTTCTACCAATTAATAAATCGGCTGGTCCATTATCATTCAATACTTCGACAATAGGATTTAACCCTTCAATGGCTCTCCTCGCATTTACAATCCCTGCTTCTGCAAATTCAGCGATAAAGCCATGACCACCATAATCTCCTCCACGCTTCTTTAAAATAACGTCTTCAATATTGTCTCTCGTATAGTTTAAAATCTTTGAGGCATTGTCCTTGTTTAAGATGACTCTGCGTGCTTCATCCTCTATGATTTTCATAGCATTATGTAAATCTTGAATTCTCAAGTTATTTAAACAATTGACATATGCACCAATACCTTGGTTAAAAGCTTGATTAAAAATCTGGTTACTCATTTATTCTAATTTCCTTATTTACCATAGCAGTCAATGATAGAGTTGAATTCACTAAAGCACCTGCTTGATATTTTTCGTCATCAGTAAATAAGCTATAGTCCATTCCAGTTAAAGATAAATTGGCTAAATAAATTCCTTCTGTTTGTTTTTCAGTTAGTTCTATTAATTCCGTAACTTCTATTACTTTTTCTTTAAGTTGTCTAGCCAACAATTCTACCTTTTTCTGTTCCTCTATAGCCTCTTTTGCAACTTCTTCATTTTTCCTATTAGCTACTACACCCGCCCCAACAGAAGCGGTCAACATAGCGCCTGCAATTCCCCAACCGACAGGACCAGCCAATGCCAAAAATGCGTTACCGGCTGCCACTCCACCGCCACCAGCTGCTACACTTCCACCACCTAACCAAGCCAGAGCGGCGCTATTTGCTGCAGCACCTGTCAAACTTGAAATTGCAGTACCTGTTGATGCAACACCAAATGTAGTTGCAACACCCATAGCGGCAGTAGGCCCTAAAGTTGCAACTGTTACTCCTAATGCGCTAAGTGAAGCCGTAGCCGCTGTGCTACCACTTGCTAATTCAGCTTCCTTAATTGACTGTGAAATAGCAATTTGCTTATCTTCAAAATTCTGAATTTCAACATCAATTGCTTCTAATTTTGTTTCAAACTCTTTTGGTTTATTTGCTAGTTTGTTAATTCTTTCTTCAACAATTTTTACAACTTTGATAGCTTTGTCCCTAACTTGATAAAGCTCTATTGATTTATTAGCCAAGCTATCCGCTTCCTCATTATAACAACTAATAGCTTCATTATATCCATCAACAGCTTCTTGTCTTAGTTTAGAATTAAAAAGGTCTACCGATTCAATTTGTTCTTTTGTATTATTCGCTATTTTCCCAGCTTCGTTAAATGTTTCAGAAGTCACATTTGTTATCTGATGTGCTACATCTCCGGCAACTCCAACAGCTTTCACTGAGACATCTGAGACAACATTACCAACTTGGCTTGATACTTCACCTATAGTTTTTACAGATTCAGTAATAACTTCTCCAGTAAATTTACTCGCTTCATTTAAAGCTTCGCTAGTAGCAGAACCGACATCATTCAGTACTTTACCAGCTTCCTTTGCAATGTTGTCTGCAAATTTAAAAAAATCCATAATAATACCCCTATTAATTTACTTAGATTCATTATCTTATTTATTACTATAAATGTCAATAATAATATATTTTTCTTTTAAATGCTTTCTTTGACTTGCATATCATTTTTGTGTACAATAGTCCTATGAAAATTTTAGTCACATCGGGCGGTACCAGTGAAGCTATTGATAGTGTCCGCTCTATTACTAACCATTCTACAGGTCGCTTGGGGAAAATCATCACAGAAAC
>NZ_AJRH01000105.1:0-2384 GCF_000297015.1 Streptococcus sp. GMD6S
GAGAAAGCCCACCCAGATGTCATGCACATGTTCCTTCAAGTCTTGGACGATGGTCGTTTGACAGATGGGCAAGGACGTACAGTTAGCTTTAAGGATGCTATCATTATCATGACCTCAAATGCCGGTACGGGTAAGGCCGAAGCCAGCGTTGGTTTTGGGGCGGCTCGTGAAGGACGTACCAACTCTGTTCTCGGTGAACTCGGAAACTTCTTTAGCCCAGAGTTTATGAACCGTTTTGACGGCATTATCGAATTTAAACCTCTCAGCAAGGACAACCTTCTCCAAATCGTCGAACTCATGCTTGCAGATGTCAACAAACGCCTCTCTAGCAACAATATCCACCTCTATGTGACAGACAAGGTCAAAGAAAAGTTGGTTGACTTGGGATATGATCCAAAAATGGGGGCGCGTCCACTCCGCCGTACTATTCAAGACCATATCGAGGATGCCATCACTGACTACTACCTTGAAAATCCAAGTGAAAAAGACCTCAAGGCAGTTATGACAAACAATGGCAAAATTCAAATCAAATCTGCTAAAAAAACTGAAAAAACAGAAGAGATTACTTCTGAAATAGAAGAATAAATCTCATAAAAAGAACAGGAAACAAGATTTCCTGTTCTTTTTTTAATTCTCTTCTTGAACTTGATAGCGAAGAATTGTTTTCAATTTGCTTGGCTCCGTTCGATGAAGATTAGTGAGATAAATTTCTCGGTGTACTTCCGAAGTTCTTTTGAGTTTATGAAGTTGACAAAAATGCTCCATCTCTGCAAAAGTCTCATTTTCAGTATCAAAAGGTCCTACATGAAGCATAGCAAGGCTTTGGCCTTCTTCTATCATTTCAAAACGAATAGCCTCATAGAGAATATTTGGCTTCTTGATTTTGACCTCTTCCAAAGCTTTTTCAAATAGTTCTCTCGTAATAAAATCGGGTTGCCCAATCATAATGCTATAAGAAAGCTCACTTTTTACCAGTTCTCCCTCCTTCTCCTTTTTCCATACACCTTCTAAAGGAAAGACAGTAAAATCAGTGTAAACCTCATCCAGAGGAGCTTTTTTATACTTCATCTTTATCGCATAGGCTAAGGCATATAAGGCCCCTACGCGTTCTGAAAAATCTTCTTGATTTGGATCACCTTTACCATCAATCACGATATAGGATTGACCTAGTACCTGCAGGATGCTGGGACTAGCTTTCACTTGATAAAGATCTTTTGCTTCCTTTCTCCATTCGTATTTCATTTGGTTCCTCTCCTTTCTATCTCTAGTATAGCACCAAAACCCTGACATCTTTTGTCAAGGTTTGTAAAGTTTTTGGATTTTTTCTACTCTAGAAAGCAATTCCTTCTTCAGATGATTGGGGGCGAGTATTTCCACCCCATCTAGATAAGACAGGAGGTAAGTATACAGACTTTCATGCTCTGGTAGGACTGTCTTGACATAATAACACCCATCTTTCCCCAAGCTAATCTCATCTTCTGAAAAATCTTCATAAACCCGGAAAGCAAGCTTGGGACTAAACTTCAAGGAAACTTCGATTTGATGTGCCACTTGATCTGAACCATCAACCCAATCCTCCACATTTTTCTGCTTCACAGTTTCAGTTGTTAGGTGATAATTCCTAATTCTAGACAATTTGAAAAAACGCCACTCTTCCTTCAAACAACAGTAGGCATGAAGGTACCAATCTCTCTTTTTAAATACGAGTCTAAAGGGCTCGACTGTACGAATCGTTTTCTGACTACACCCACCTAGATAAGTAATCACCAGTTGCCTTTTCTCTAGAATAGCATGTTTGATGTTATCAAATAATTCTTTTTGACCTTCTCGCTTTCTCCAGTCAGTCAAATCTACTTCTATCCAAGGGCTAGTAGAAACTTGAAAAATAGATTCCAACTTTTCAAGTAACAAATCTTGCCTGTCATTTGTCAGGGCTTGAATTCCTTGCAAAGCTGATAGAAGTTCTAATTTTTCATCCTCCGATACGAGAGTACGATCCAGAACAAAGTCCTTCATTAAAAAGATTCCGCCTGACTTCCCAGGTATCGAATATAGAGGAATCCCCGCCATACTCAACCGCTCAATATCGCGATAAATCGTTCGTACAGATACTTCAAATAATCGGGATAATTCAGGAGCCGTTGTACTGCCTTTTTCTAAAAGTAGATACAGGATACGAAATAGTCTTGATTCTGCCATAAAATCACCTCTCTTTCATTATACCAGTTATAGTGCTAGGTCTGGAAAGTTTAACTAGACAAATATTAATCCAAACAAAGTAGCTTTTTCTGCACAAGTTCGTTGGTTTATTCTTGACAGCTTGCCCCTCGTCCATTATGATAATAATAAAGATACTAGAGAATGAGGAAAATGCAATGGCAAAC
>NZ_AJRH01000106.1:0-2217 GCF_000297015.1 Streptococcus sp. GMD6S
GTTCATTATCCCAAGGATGTCTTGGTTGGCTATGCTTGTGGTCTGGTGTGGGGATTCCTTTTCTTCTTATTTTGACATGTAAGTTAAGCTAGTCCTACAACCACTTACTGCTTCAAATTGACCACTTGCTTTTTTGCCCTTGTATTCCTAACTTAGCTTTGATATAGTAGAGTCAGAAAGGAGATGTGATGAAGTTACGAATTGAGATTGACGGCAATTTAGAGGAGACTGAAATTGTCATCAAGACCCCTGCTTTGACAGATGAAATTGCAGATTTGCAACGGCTCTTGCAAGAGTCAAAGGCTCCGAGGTTGACTTTTTACAAGGGGACAGGTGAATATTATCTAGACCTTTCAGAAATTCTCTTCTTTGAAACAGAAGGGAGCAAGATTTACGCTCATACCCAGAAGGAAGCCTATGAGGTTCGCCTCAAGCTCTATGAGTTGGAGTCTATCTTGCCTCGCTATTTTAGCCGAGTATCCAAGTCGACTATCGCAAACATTCGTCAGATTTACTCAGTGGACAAGTCCTTTTCAGGAACGGGGACCATTTCCTTTTATCAGACGCACAAGGAGGTTCATGTCTCACGACATTACCAATCCCTCCTAAAAGAAAATCTAAGAAACATGAGGTAAAAAACATGAAAAAGAAAGCATTTGGTATTGTTTTATTGGTTTTAGCAGCTTGGATCTTGCTGCAAGGAAATTTTGGCATTCCTTCTTTGGATGGTAAGATATGGCCTTTGATTGGTATCGCCTTTTTTGCTTACCAATCAGTTGAAGCTTTGCTTCGTCGTCATCTAACATCAGCAGTTTTTACCGCTCTAGTAGCCTTAATGATTGCGAATCATTTTTATAACATTTTTCCTATTCCAAACCAGTCTTTGTTTTGGGCTAGTATCTTAGCAGTGCTAGGAATTGGCTATCTGACGCATTCAAGTAAGTTTTGGTACGGCAAAAAATGGTGGTACAACAGTGAGCGAACAGTCATCACAGATAAGGAAGTCGCTTTTGGTAGTGGAACCTTTTATAAACAAGATCAAGATCTCGTAGATGACCAAGTGGAAGTCGCTTTTGGGGATGCTAAAATCTACTATGATAATGCAGAGATGCTAGGTGATTTTGCAACTTTAAATATTGAAGTGGCCTTCGGGAATGCAACCGTCTATGTTCCACAACACTGGCGTGTCGATTTGAAAGTAGAAACCTCCTTTGGTGCAGCTAAGGCAGATGCTCCTGTAGCGCCAACAAACAAAACCTTGATTATCCGTGGAGAAGTCGCTTTTGGTAAACTTGGAGTTGTTTACGTTAAATAAAAAAATAGTTTAGGCCCTTGATAAATTCAAGAAAGTGTGATAACATAGTACGGTATGTGGTGCTAGCACATCCGCTATATTAGATCTAATAGGAGGAAAACACAATGGCTAAAGTATGTTACTTTACAGGTCGTAAGACTGTATCAGGAAACAACCGTTCACACGCGATGAACCAAACAAAACGTGCCGTAAAACCAAACCTTCAAAAAGTTACTGTTCTTATCGATGGTAAACCTAAAAAAGTTTGGGCTTCAGCTCGTGCTTTGAAATCAGGTAAAGTTGAACGCGTTTAATAAAAATGAAAAGACCTAACTGGTCTTTTTCTTTTGCTCTAAGGATAAAACCATTTGAAAAATAGAGTAAATATCCGCAGATACAGCATTCTGCTTTTACACTTGGGCTGAAATATGATAAAATAGAGTATCAACTAGTTGAGGTAAAAAAAATGACTGTAAAAATTAATACAAAAGATGGTCAAATCGAACTGACAGATGAAGTGATTGCAACCGTAGTAGGTGGTGCCGCAACTGAGATTTTTGGAGTGGTCGGTATGGCTAGTAAAAATGCCCTCAAAGACAATTTCCAAGCCCTTCTTGGTAAGGAAAATTATTCTAAGGGTGTTGTTATAAAAGCAGCCGAAGATGGTAGCATTGCAGTTGATGTTTATACCGTATTGAGCTACGGAGTAAAGATAAGCGAAGTGTCAAAAAACATTCAAGAGCGTGTTCGTTTTAGTTTAGAAAATCAACTAGGAATTACTGCTCAGACTGTGAATGTCTACATTCAAAATATCAAAGTTGTAGGAGAATAATCGTGTCAAAAATTACTACCAGTTTATTCCAAGAGATGGTGCAGGCTGCATCAACTCGTTTGAATAAGCAAGCAGAATATGTCAATTCATT
>NZ_AJRH01000107.1:0-2205 GCF_000297015.1 Streptococcus sp. GMD6S
AATAAGATTGATGGTACTGGATAGTGACGCCGTTCTCTCTAGCTGTAAAGGGTAATGACTTCAGTGATTCTGTAATTTCTACTTCATTAAAATCACCTAAGAAAAAGAAATCAATACGATCATTTTTCAGAGTATTTTGAAAGCACATGTAGCCACTTTCCGGAGACTCATTTAAAATGCTATTTCGTAAATCACTGTATCTCAATTGAAGACGCTCATCATGGAAGAACAAGCTATCCAACTCCTTATGAGCAAAATAAAATGAATCATCCATATCAGTAGCTAGACTAGCCAATAACTGTTTTCTTTCAATTTCAAATAAAGCTGGCTCAAAAGCACCATCTTGAGCTAAGGGAGCAAATAAAGTCTGTCTCACCAATTCCAAAATTCGAGAAGTCAAGACATTCTTTTTGCTTAAAAAATCATCCCTCACATAAGTAAATGTTAAGTCAAGAATATGTGCCTGTCCCCTACGATAAGCACTTGTGGAAATATCTGTTCCATATAAACTTGCCAAGTATCTGCGAAATGCTTGTGATGTGGGATAAGCTTGATTTGCCGTCTCCAACATACTCGCGCTCAACATACGTCCTGCTATTGTTTCAAGAGATAAGGGAGCAGTAAAACGAATGGTGATCTTATTTGTTTTAAACTTTTTGGATTGAACAAAATGTGCTGAAATTCCAGGCACTAATTCCATACCTTACCTCCTTACATATAGAGTTCTATTATACCACGAAAATCAAAATTTTTCTTGTTCTCTTTATAGCTTTAAAGAGTAAAACCGTTTTCATTTCAGCTAACTTTCCTTCAGCTATTTCAAGGAAAATATGGTATAATACCAAAGATTGAGGTGAATTATGGAATACAAATTATTTGAAGAATTTATTACACTCCAAGCCCTCCTAAAAGAGATTGGAATTATACACAGCGGTGGTGCTATCAAATCCTTTTTAATAGATCATCAAGTTTACTTTAATGGCGAGTTAGAAAGTAGACGTGGGAAAAAAATCCGTATTGGAGATACGATTGACATTCCTGATTTAAAGATTGACATCACCTTGACAAAACCAAGTTTAAAAGAGCAAGAAGAGTATCAAGCAGATAAGATTGAGAAAGAGCGAATTGCTAAACTTGTCAAAGAGATGAATAAAGGTGTCAAGAAAGAAAAACAAAAAACTTCTTCATCGCCTAAAACCAAACAAGTTCCACGTTTTCCAGGAAGATAACCATGTGGCTCCAACATTTAACAATTAAAACCTTTCGAAACTACAAAGAGGCAAAAATTGATTTCAATCCAAAATTAAATGTCTTTCTAGGTCAAAATGCACAAGGAAAAACCAATATTCTAGAAGCAATCTATTTCTTAGCCTTGACACGTAGTCATCGGACTCGTACAGATAAAAATCTCATTCATTTTGATAACGAGCAACTCCATCTTTCTGGCTTGCTACAGAAAAAAACAAGCTCTATCCCTCTAGAAATTGATTTAACACCAAAAGGGCGTGTGACCAAGGTCAATCACTTAAAACAAGCTCGCCTATCAGACTACATCGGACATATGAATGTTGTCCTCTTCGCACCTGAAGATCTCCAGCTAATTAAAGGAGCGCCTTCTGTCCGTCGAAAGTTTATAGACATTGAACTGGGACAAATAAAACCAATCTACTTGTCAGACTTGTCAAACTACAACCATATACTCAAGCAGAGAAATACCTACCTAAAATCCAGCCAGAAGATTGACGAAACATTTCTGTCAGTCTTAGATGATCAGTTAGTAGAGTATGGTTGTCGCGTTATAAAGCATCGGATAAAATTCATTAAAGACTTAGAGAAATTTGGTCAAAAAAAACACTTAGAAATTTCAAACAAATTAGAAGAGTTGTCAATATTTTATCAATCATCTGTCAACTTCACTGATGAAGAACAGCTAACACGTTCTTTTAAAATTGCTTTGGAGAAAAGCAGATTCAGAGACTTATTTAAAAAGAATACTGGAGTTGGCCCTCATCGAGATGATATTTCTTTTTATATCAATGGTATGGATGCTAGTTTTGGAAGCCAAGGTCAACATCGTAGCCTTGTTCTTTCTATAAAACTGGCGGAAATTGAGCTAATGGAAAGTATTACCAACGAGTCTCCAATACTACTGCTTGATGATGTTATGAGCGAACTTGACAATACACGGCAACTAAAATTACTAGA
>NZ_AJRH01000108.1:0-2198 GCF_000297015.1 Streptococcus sp. GMD6S
AGTGCTCCAGCTAGCACTGCGAACGTGGTATCAGATACAGAGGATGTTGTCGAAAAGACTCCTACAAACTATGGAAACTCTTATCCTGTTGGTCAGTGTACATGGGGCGTGAAAGAATTGGCACCTTGGGCTAGCAACTGGTGGGGAAATGCCAACACGTGGGCAATCTACGCGAGCGCTCAAGGCTATAAGACAGGAAGTGTTCCAGTAGTAGGAGCAATCGCCGTTTGGGACGGTGGTGAATATGGACACGTTGCTTATGTAACAGATGTTCAAAGTGAAAACTCTATCCAGGTATTGGAAGCAAACTACAGACGTCAAAAGCAGATTGCAAATTACCGTGGCTTCTTTAATCCTCATGAATTTTTAGGTAACGTCACTTATATCTATCCAAACTAAAGATGATAAAAAGATTTAGAATTTCTAAGTCTTTTTTCTTTTTGAAAAAATTTCCTATCGATAACCTCCATCTTAGTGGCTAATTGCTGAAAATTTTTTAGATTCTGTAGCGAACAGGAAATTCTCGCTTTTGGATGTAGATAAACCATGTCTTTGTAGAAAATAGTTCTCAAGTCGAGAGGTAAAGGGCAATAATTTAACTTGTTTTGAACTAAAAGAGAAATTTAGAGTTCGAGAAAGGTATCTGAAATCAAATTAATTCAGAAAGTCCATAATTTTGATGGTATAATCGTTCTATTATCTTCGATGAAGCCTCCGAAAGAGAAGTCAAAGTAAAAAGATTCGATTCACAGTAGTGACTAATCTCTAGTTAAAAACCGATCTTCGTTTTGAAAATAATCAAAAAAATGGTATAATGGTAGGAAAAGATTCGGCTGGAAGTTTTAGAACTTTTAGAATAAGAGGGTAAATTCGCCCTATAATCAAGATAAATGAAGTTTCGGAGGAAAAATGAGTAATATTAGTTTAACAACACTAGGTGGTGTACGAGAAAATGGGAAAAATATGTACATCGCTGAGATTGACAATTCAATTTTTGTTTTGGATGCAGGGCTTAAATACCCTGAAAATGAACAACTAGGGGTTGATGTCGTCATTCCAAATATGGACTACCTTTTTGAAAATAGCGATCGTATCGCAGGGGTCTTTTTGACCCACGGACATGCGGATGCCATTGGTGCCCTGCCTTATCTTTTGGCAGAGGCTAAGGTGCCTGTGTTTGGTTCTGAGTTGACCATTGAGTTGGCCAAACTCTTTGTCAAAGGGAATGATACGGTTAAGAAATTCAATGACTTCCATGTGATTGATGAAGATACAGAGATCGACTTTGGAGGGACTGTGGTTTCCTTCTTCCGTACAACTCACTCCATCCCAGAAAGTTTGGGAATAGTCCTGAAAACAGCTGAAGGTAGCATTGTTTACACAGGCGACTTCAAGTTTGACCAGACAGCCAGTGAATCCTATGCGACGGATTTTGCTCGTCTGGCAGAAATCGGTCGTGATGGTGTCTTGGCGCTCCTCAGTGATTCAGCCAATGCTGATAGCAATATCCAGGTGGCGAGCGAGAGTGAAGTTGGAGACGAAATTACCCAGACCATTGCAGACTGGGAAGGTCGTATCATCGTTGCCGCAGTTGCCAGCAACCTTTCTCGTATCCAGCAGGTTTTTGATGCTGCAGCAGATACAGGTCGCCGAGTTGTTCTGACTGGATTTGATATTGAAAATATCGTCCGCACTGCGATTCGTCTCAAAAAATTATCTCTAGCCAACGAAAGTCTCTTGATTAAACCAAAAGAAATGTCTCGTTTTGAAGACCATGAGTTGATTATCCTTGAGACGGGCCGTATGGGTGAGCCTATTAATGGACTTCGTAAGATGTCCATTGGTCGCCACCGCTATGTGGAAATCAAAGACGGGGACTTGGTCTATATCGTAACGACTCCATCTATCGCCAAAGAAGCCGTCATGGCGCGTGTTGAAAACATGATCTACCAAGCTGGTGGTGTGGTGAAACTCATTACCCAAAGCTTGCGAGTATCCGGACACGGAAATGCGCGTGATTTGCAGTTGATGATCAATCTTTTGCAACCAAACTACCTCTTCCCTATCCAAGGAGAGTACCGTGAGTTGGATGCGCATGCCAAGGCTGCCATGGCAGTTGGAATGTTGCCAGAGCGTATCTTCATCCCTAAAAAGGGAACGACCATGTCTTATGAACATGGAGACTTTGTTCCAGCTGG
>NZ_AJRH01000109.1:0-2181 GCF_000297015.1 Streptococcus sp. GMD6S
CCGTCTTCAATGGCACGGTGAAGTTCACGCAGATGTCCTTTGACAAAGTCGATACGATAGTCATCCTGAATCATGCCATTCACACGGAATTTATCTTCACCTTCAACACCCATGCCATTCTCTGTCAACATCCACTCAATATTGCCATAATTTTCCTTGATATTTTGAGCGATATCATAAATCCCCTGCTCATAGATTTCCCAACCGCGATGAGGATTGATTTTACGGCCCGGCATGATATAAGGCTCATAGAAATGTTCTGGCAAGAGTGGACTGTCTGGATGCTTGGCAAAACGTGGCGCCATAACGCGCAAAGGTTGGTAGTAATTGACTCCAAGAAAGTCCACTGTATGCTCCCGAATGAGTTCTAACTCTTCAACAGTGTACTCTGGCAGCAAATCATGCTCAGACAAGATTTCTACTAATTCTTCTGGATAAGCTCCCAAGACAGACGGGTCTAGGAAAGATTGGGCTTGGAAGAGATCCGCAATGCGCGCAGCCTTGACATCTGCGGTATGCTGACTACGTGGGTAGGCTGGTGTCAAGTTGAGGACAATCCCAATCTTAGAATCAGGCAAAATCTCATGACAAGCCTTAACCGCAAGACTACTAGCCAGTTGCGTATGATAAGCAACCTTAACCGCCGCTTTGGCATCCACCTTGTGAGGATAGTGAGCATCATAAAAATAGCCAAACTCCACAGGGACGATGGGCTCGTTAAAGGTAATCCATTGGTCCACCAAGTCACCGTAAGTCTCAAAA
Source organism: Streptococcus sp. GMD6S (assembly GCF_000297015.1). The sequence goes on from NZ_AJRH01000109.1 coordinate 763, forward strand.
CAAAAACGAGCATAGTCTTCGTAAGCCTTAATGGTTGCCTTGTTTTCCCAACCATCCCCATCTTCCTGCAGGGCAAAAGGCAGGTCAAAGTGATAGAGATTGACTAAGAGACGAATGCCCTTGGCCTTAATCGCTTCAAATACCTGACGGTAGAAAGCCACACCTTGAGGATTGACTTTTCCACGACCTTGCGGGAAAATACGAGACCACTGGATAGAAGTACGAAAGGCTGTATGCCCAGTCTCTACCAAAAGCTCAATATCCTTTTCCCAGTTTTCATAGAAGGTCGATGTTTTATCAGATCCAATCCCATTGTAGTAGCGGTTTGGCTCTACTTGATACCAATAATCCCAGAGATTATCTCCTTTACCATCACCTGGCACTCGTCCTTCTGTCTGTGGTCCAGAAGTGGAGGAACCCCAGACAAAATCCTTTGGAAATTTTAGCATAGCTTTACCTCTTCATTTACTCATTTTTCCCATTATACAGAAAAAACAAGGTAAAAACTAGTTACATTTTTGCCTTGTTTTTCTTCTGATTATAGTTTTATTTCTTGCTTAGGATTTCAAGGGTTTCGAGCAAGTTATCTGCGTGAACTTCAATTGTGTCACCAGTCGCCTTGATCTTGACTTCTACGATGCCATCGGCTGCTTTCTTCCCAACAGTGATACGGATTGGCAGACCAATCAAGTCGCTATCGCTAAACTTCACTCCGACACGTTCGTTACGGTCATCTGTCAAGACTTCGTAACCAGCGTCTATCAAGTTGGCTTCCAATTTTTCTGTCAAGGCTTGCGCTTCTTCATCTTTAACATTGACAGTAATCAAATGCACATCAAATGGTGCCAATTCTTTAGGGAAGTTAACTCCCCAAGCGTAACGGAATTCACCTTTAGGCGTTTTATTGACAAAGAGGCGAGCGTGTTGTTCCATAACTGCTGAAAGAAGACGGCTAACACCGATACCGTAACATCCCATGATGATTGGCACAGCACGACCATTTTCATCCAAAACATCTGCACCCATGCTTGCTGAGTAGCGAGTTCCGAGTTTGAAAATATGACCGATCTCAATACCACGCGCGAAGTTAAGAACGCCTTGTCCGTCTGGTGAAATTTCACCCTCACGAACTTCGCGGATATCCACGTATTCTGCAGTGAAATCACGACCTGGGTTCACACCCGTCAAGTGGTAGCCATCTTCGTTGGCCCCCACAACAGCATTGCGAACATCTTGTACCTTACGGTCTGCAATGATTTTCACATTTTCTGGCAAACCAACTGGGCCAAGCGAACCAAAGCCAGCCGATATAACATTTGCTACTTCTTCCTCGCTCGCAACATCAAAGAAATCTGCACCCAAGTGGTTTTTCAACTTAACTTCATTGAGTTGGTCATTTCCAACTAGAAGGGCTGCAAC
>NZ_AJRH01000110.1:0-2160 GCF_000297015.1 Streptococcus sp. GMD6S
GCCCCCATAGAAATGGTTGGATAGAGATAGGATGAACCGTATTGAATTGGTAAACGTGCAATTGCATCAGTATTATCACTAGCCCAGACTTGTGGGAAATAACGCATCATACCAAGATCATTTCGTCCACCACCACCTGAGCAGGACTCAAAGAGAATATGGCTATGCTTCTCTGTCAGATAAGAAACGAGTTCGTAAAGCCCCATCATGTACTGATGAGACTGCATCTGGGTTTCCAGATAAACTGAACCATTCCCCAGATTAGTGATATTGCGGTTCATATCCCATTTGATGTAGTCAATTTTATGATGAAAGAGGAGTTCATCTAAAACATTTTTCAAATATTCTACTACCTGAGGATTGGCAAGATTAAGTACTAATTGATTTCGAGAATAGGTATGCTCATAACCTGGAACCTGAATAGCCCAGTCAGGATGTTTGCGATACAAGTCGCTATCAACAGAAATCATCTCCGGTTCTAACCAAAGCCCAAACTGCAAACCTCTTTCATGGATCGCTGAAATCAGACTTTCTAGACTTCCACCCAGTTTTTTCTCATTCACAACCCAATCACCTAAAGCACGATTATCATCAAAGCGATTACCAAACCACCCATCATCTAATACAAAAAGTTCAATTCCAACTTTCTTAGCTTCATCAGCTAGTTCTAACAGTTTTTCTCTCTGAAAGTCAAAGTAGGTAGCTTCCCAGTTATTGATTAGAATTGGACGCTCTTTTTTAGAAAATTTACTTGGCATAATGTGCTTAAGTACAAAATTCTGACTTTCATGACTAATACCAGTTAATCCCTTATCTGAATAGGTCACTAAAGCTACCGGTGTTTCAAAATTTTCCTCAGGATCTAACTTCCAAGAAAAGTTTTCTGGATTAATGCCAATAGCCACCCGAACTTCATTCAGTTGATTCTTTTGGACAAAAGCTTCGAAGTTTCCACTATACATCAGTTGTAGAGCAAACACATTCCCAGCATCCTCTGTAACTCCTTGATCACATAATAGAAGAGCTGGTGTTTGAGCATGCCCAGAAGCTCCACGGTTCGAACTAATTGAAAAGATTCCTTGCTCTACCTGTTGACGTCGAACAGTCTTTTCACGAGCATAAGCTCCCTGTAAAGTCACCATTTCATAAGCTGCAGCAGGAAAATCAGCCATAAAAGAAAAGTCCTTATGGATGACAACTTCCTGATTACTATTATTTTCGAATTTGCTGTAACTAGCAATTGTCGCATCATTATCAAAAGCCGTATAATACAAAGTAAGACTAAGTTTAGCTTGAGGATCTTTTAAAATCAAGGCAAGCGTCTCTGTAGCATCCATGCTGTGAGGAGAAGGTAAGCCCTGTGGACCATTCTGACCTTTTAAAATCTTTGCTTCTACAAATCGAAAGTCTGTTACTTCAGTTGCATCATGTTGAATCTGTAAAGTTGGTTTTCTAAAGTCACCCAAACCATGTTGTCCAAAAATCTGACGTTGCGTATCCAAACTAAAGGTTCGATTAGTAGCTATGGGATTACCAGAAAAAGCATGATCGCGTTCGTAAACACTATTAGCCCCTCTATAGTTCTTAATAGTCTTTCCTAAATGTTTTAATAATAAGAACCCATCCCTATTTTCAATAATCAAACTTAAACTTTTACTCTCAACGTAAAATAGATTATTCTCTATTCGAACTCCCATAAATTGTACCTCATCCATTTCTTGATAAAATTTTATCACATAAAAGCGCTTTCTAAAATAGAGAAATGTATACAAAGTATGGTAAAATGTTAGGTAGGAGGTGGCCCATGCTCGTTTTTTCAGAATACCAGACTGGAACAATTGATCTCTCTCTTAGCTTCTACGGTTATGAAGAATGCACGCCTAACTATTCTTTTGGCCCAGCTATTCGAGATACCTATGTACTACATTACATTACTAAAGGAAAAGGTCAATTCCATTATAAGGGGAAAATTGTTGATTTAAAGGCAGGAGATTTCTTTTTACTAAAACCAGATGAATTAACATTCTATCAAGCAGATAACCAGGATCCTTGGGCTTACTACTGGTTGGGGATCACTGGAGGGAGGACACCCGACTACTTTGCTCTATCTCAAATTTCTGACCAATCCTACCTCATCCAGTCAAATAACTGTCATACACA
>NZ_AJRH01000111.1:0-2105 GCF_000297015.1 Streptococcus sp. GMD6S
GATGCATAGCGATCTTTTAAGTAAGTATTGTAGTAGTTATTATCAACAGCATAGTCATTATTGTCTGTTTTCCTTTTGACCTCTTCCACAAACTGAGCCGTCATCTTTTCCCAATCATAGTCTGGGGTTTTGTCTCCTAGTGAAGGATAATCTGATTTCTCATGATTTTCATAAAATTTTCGTTTGAGCTTAAAGGAATACATCGCGTTATCTAACTCTAATAGTTTTTTATCAACAATGGTTCCTTTTCCATCTATGAAATAACTTTTATATTTTTTGTAGATGTCGTTTTGTTGCTTGTTTCCTTTGGTAATCTCGATAATGCGATTGATTAGTTTTTCTTTCGTTTCTTTACTAATCTTGTCATTATCTAGCATGTGAAAAATATGTTCCTGAGAAGCCTTGTTCAAAAAGGCATCTTGATGGGTCCCATCTTTTTCAAACCACTGAACAGACTCTACTATAGCTACTTTTCGCTTACTCATTGATTCTTCAATAGAGCCCAAGGTCGTAGCCTGAATAATATTTTGAGAATAACTGGTCCCAATCTGCATGATATTAAAATCGTTGTAGTTAAAAATTTTATTTGGATGATAGTCTTCATTTATCGTCGCAACCAACTCTGAGGAACCCATTAGAACCAGTGTATTGGGGGTGATATTGCTTGTTAGAATATCTCTACTTTTATACTTTTCATACGAGGTGCTATAACGAATACTGTTATCCTTGACTTTATAATAATCATCAATCTTCTTGACATACGTCACATTTAAAAGGGCAAGCGTCGCAATTACGAGCACAAGCGATAGTAAAAATGCTTTTAATTTAATCATCTCGTTTTATCCTATCCCTTCGATCTAGCCGATTTCTTTTCAATCTCTTATCTCTTTAAAATCGTCAGTAAGATTTTATAGGGTTCACCTGAAAAGATAAAGAAACCAATCATAACCAAATTCATGGTCACAAACCAACTTAGTAGCTTATACCAGTTTTTGTTTTTATTTTTCTTATAAAAATTGCTTTTCTTTTGATACACTTCAAATCCAGCCATCAAGACACCATGATAAAAACCATAGACAATGTAACTAACACTAAGACCATGCCAAAAACCCATGACCAACATATTGACCATATAGGCATAGGTTGCATTGTGTAGTCTATTTTTAAACCATTTTTTCCTGATAACTTGCATCAATACTCTTGAAAATACAAAATCTCTCAACCAGGTCGACAAGGTGATATGCCATCTGGTCCAGAAATCTTTGATATCGACACTCAAGAAAGGTTTGTTAAAGTTCATCGGTGTCTGAATACCTAGAATATTACTACTTCCAACGGCCATTAGACTATAGCCTGCAAAGTCAAAGAACAGATACAAGGTATAGAGGTACATATACTTGATTGAGTAAACGACTGTGCCAGTATTATTTAGAGCGAGTAACATCTGGTAAACATAGGTTGATAAAACAATCTTGTAAAGAAGGCCTAGAACGATACGATACACACCGTCCCCTGCTAACTCTAGATACTCTTTTCGGGGCATGACCTCGTTTATCTCTTTTAAAAATCTCCTACTCCGATCAATCGGACCAGCACTAACTGTTGGGAAAAAGAGCAAAAACTGTAAATAATCTTTTACAGTGATTTTTTCTTTGATCAAGCCATCCGATATTTCTAGCATGATCTGAATGGTCTTAAAGGACATGTAAGAAATTCCAATAAAGGCCAACAAATGCAGAGAAGTCAGGGCAAAGACTTTATTGATCACCAAAGGAAGAATGGAAAGGAAAACCAGTGGTTTCAGCCACTTTGCCTCTATCCGCTGTGCTAGAAAAACCAGAAAATACTGGTAAACGATAAAGGCGAGTAAATAGACAATCATCGCTCGGCTCTTACCATAGATAGCTCCTGCAAATAAGAGGGAGAGCGCCAAAATATAGTAGTCTTTACGTTTTTCAAAAAAGTTTACCACAAAACCAATCAGTAAAACTACAAATAAGAGAAGGAAAAACTCATTCCCCTCGAAATAATTCATACCAGCCAAACTCCTTTACATTATCATCCCTTCTACAGCAAAGTTTCTGACTTGCTAATTGGGGACCTTT
>NZ_AJRH01000112.1:0-2042 GCF_000297015.1 Streptococcus sp. GMD6S
CCCTTGGCTCGTCTCCAAGAAAGTGTTTTAGAGCAATCCTTTTTCAGCATGCTGGCACAAGTTCTCCAAGCCTATCTCTTCCCGCTAGTAGTTTCTTTTATGAGCACGATTTTTCTAGTAGGTGCTGCCTTTGCGACACTCCGACTCCTCAAGGATCCTGATACGGAACTCTCAGTAAAATCAAGCCTGGCCCTCTTTGCTGAAGAGCGCTTCTCGCAAACCTTCCTAACTCTGCTCCTCAAACGTTTCTACCTCTTTTTATGGAGCATTCCAAACTTAGTAGGCATTTATTTCCTCTTTTATAGCAATCTCTTGGCTAGAAGATTTGTTGCCCTACATCCTGAGTTTCCAAAACTAGACCTCTCATCTATTGAAAACGAGCAATTCCTTATGACCTTTGGGCTCTACTTTTTTGCGAGCCTCATCTTGATGATTGTAGGAAATGCCCTCTATATCCCGCAACATTACGCCTACTCGCAGGTAGAATTCCTCCTCTGCGACACTCTAGATTTAGGGCAGGCTAAACCCAGTCAAATCCTGAAAACCAGTCGTTTCTTGGTGAAAGGTTACAAATTTCAACGCTTTGTCCTCGATTTACAACTACTTCCTTGGTACTTCCTCAATTGGATTACTTTTGGAATTGCTAGTTTTTCAATCCTTCCCTATATCCAGAGCAGCCAAATCATTTTCTATCGAACTTTGCTCGCTCTCAAACGCCGAAAAGTATAAACTTTCTACTATTATCTCAAAAAAATCAGCACTTTCTAAAGAAGGTGCTGATTTCAGTTATTTTTAAAATATAATGGAAAAACTCCTGTAACAGGACTAAGTTGCTTATTCACAATAAAGAAATAATCACATGCTGTCCATTTACCCTACCAAGGTCACATTTTCTATATTTCCTTCAATATCTGCCCTGACTTCTACCGCATGCCCAGCAAAAATATCCTCTTTATCTCCATAATAAAGAGTCAAATCCCCCGCTTCACTGATAGACAGTTCCCCCAGATACAAGGAATTATAAAAATAGTCCTCTGTTAATACTTCGGCATCTCCGTCTGAAGCTAGCCAGTCCTCTGCTGTTTCCCACATCTCTTTTACTATAACGTCTCGGATTTCAGAGTCTCTTCGGTCAATATCCCTGACAAATGTTTTCAAGTAGCCAAATGATTTTGGTGGTAAGCTGGCATCTTCATTTGCATCCAACATCACGCTAACCCTGCTTCCCGCAAGATCCATACTTCCCTCAAACCATGAATAAGCTCTATTTAAAGTGAATTCGCCTATAGAATCTTTGATGACGACTGGTTTAACATATTCTGCAATCAGAGCTTCTAATCTACTATCCGACTGCCCATCTTCAATGTATTCCAGCAGACGATAACAGTTATTCGCTACTGCTGCCATATAAGGTTCTAATTGCCTTTGTGGTCTTTTCTGACATTTGATGTGATGAATCTGATAGGGCTCGAAACTATAGCTATAGAGCAAGCCCTTTTCTTCATATTCCTCTGGACTCACCAACCACTCCAAACGTCCCTCTATTTCCGAGAACTCCTTTGTCCCCACATTCACACTTGCTACAAAATGAACCGAAGGCAACTTCCATCCATTCTTTAAAACAGTCGCACCTCCCACATTTTGCAAAGTGATAATCAAGAGTTCAACGACTTCACCACAAAATTCTTTTTCAAAGTCATCAATGGTTTTCTCAAATGTTTTTTTCAAACTATTCATCATAGTGTTCTCACCTTCTACTAAAATAAAAATACTTGATTTTCAGTCAACTTCAGTTTGATTATAGCATAACTTTGAAAACATTTTGACTTAGAACAACAAAAAGAAGCCTCAACCTTATGAGTTTTCAGCTTCTTTTTCTATTAGTTCATTGATACGTGAACGTGATCATAGTGGTTTTCGGTTACGCTACCACGGTCTGGCATTGGATTCCACGTGTAGGCTGGTCCATATTTACTATCATATGGAGCGTAGAAACGTTGTTTCCAGATGATATAGTTGATACCACGGCTAGCCATATTTTT
>NZ_AJRH01000113.1:0-2000 GCF_000297015.1 Streptococcus sp. GMD6S
CCAACAGGACTACTACACATCGGAAATGCCCGTACAGCATTGTTTAACTACCTTTACGCACGTCATCATGGTGGAACTTTTATCATTCGTATCGAAGATACTGACCGTAAACGCCATGTTGAGGATGGAGAACGCTCACAGCTTGAAAATCTTCGATGGTTGGGGATTGACTGGGATGAGAGCCCAGAAACTCATGAAAACTACCGTCAATCAGAGCGTTTGGAACTCTATCAAAAATACATCGACCAATTGCTAGCTGAAGGAAAAGCCTACAAATCATACGTTACAGAAGAAGAGTTGGCAGCTGAACGCGAACGCCAAGAAGCAGCTGGCGAAACACCACGTTACATCAATGAATATCTTGGCATGAGCGAAGAAGAAAAAGCAGCTTACATCGCAGAACGTGAAGCAGTTGGTATCATCCCAACTGTTCGTTTGGCTGTCAATGAGTCTGGTATCTACAAGTGGCATGATATGGTCAAAGGTGATATCGAGTTTGAAGGTGGCAATATCGGTGGTGACTGGGTGATTCAAAAGAAAGACGGATACCCGACTTACAACTTTGCCGTTGTTATTGATGATCACGATATGCAAATCTCTCATGTTATCCGTGGAGATGACCACATTGCCAACACACCCAAACAGCTTATGGTTTATGAGGCTCTTGGTTGGGAAGTTCCAGAGTTCGGTCACATGACTTTGATTATCAACTCTGAAACAGGGAAAAAATTGTCTAAACGTGACACCAACACCCTTCAATTTATTGAGGACTATCGTAAGAAAGGCTATCTTCCAGAAGCTGTCTTTAACTTTATCGCCCTTCTTGGTTGGAATCCAGGTGGCGAAGATGAAATTTTCTCTCGTGAGGAATTGATTAAACTCTTTGACGAAAACCGCCTCAGCAAGTCTCCAGCTGCCTTTGATCAGAAGAAACTGGACTGGATGAGCAATGACTACATCAAGAGAGCAGAACTTGCTACTATCTTTGAAATGGCAAAACCTTTCCTAGAAGAAGCAGGGCGTTTGACTGACAAATCAGAGAAAATGGTAGAACTCTACAAGCCACAGATGAAATCAGTAGACGAGATTGTTCCACTGACAGATCTTTTCTTCTCAGATTTCCCAGAGTTGACAGACGCTGAGCGCGAGGTCATGGCAGGAGAAACCGTTCCTGTTGTTCTAGAAGCCTTCAAAGCGAAGCTAGAAGCAATGACAGATGAAGAATTTGTAACAGAAAACATCTTCCCACAAATCAAAGCAGTTCAAAAAGAAACAGGTATTAAAGGGAAAAACCTCTTCATGCCGATTCGTATTGCAGTATCAGGTGAAATGCATGGACCAGAACTTCCAGATACGATTTACCTATTAGGTCGTGAGAAATCTATCCAGCATATTGATAATATGCTCAAAGAGATTTCTAAATAAAAAGGACTTCCGATGGATACATGGGAAAAAATGTATGAAGAAGCACGAACCTTATTCAATCCCCATGAAGTTTCTGACTTTGTTTATGCTAACCATGTTGTTGCTGCGGTAGAAGCAGAAGATGGTCAGATCTTCACAGGATTTTGTATGGAGGGCACTTGTGGCGTTTTTCATCTCTGTGCAGAACGAGCAGCTCTCTTCAATATGTATCAATTTTCAGGACAAACTAAAGTTAAGAAAATCCTCGCCTTTCGAGATAAACCTCCCTACGGCGAAGGATCAGGCATGCCCTGTGGCGCTTGCAGAGAATTTCTCTTAGAATTGAATGCTGAAAATAAAGAAGCAGAGTTCATGATGGACTACGAAACAAGAAAAACAATTAAGGTTGCTGAATTGATCCCTTACTGGTGGGGAGAGGAACGCGCGACTAATTGGCAAGATAAATAGAAGGAGTCAGTTTAACTGGCTCTTTCCCTTATCTTTTCAGAATTTTGATAAAGAGGAAAAAAAGTTCTTGACAAAGGTAAAAAAGTAGGTATAATAGAAAGAGTTGAAAAGCTCAGGTCCGTTGGTCA
>NZ_AJRH01000114.1:0-1952 GCF_000297015.1 Streptococcus sp. GMD6S
CACATCTTCCAAACAAGCTCTCTAGTTGTGAAGTCTATTTTTTTCGTAAAATCACTTTTGATATATAGTCTCATAAATCTGAGATATCGCCTCCATGTGCTAGTATATATTCTTTTCGACGATTGGCTTCTTCCTCCCAAAGAGGGTCGTCTACCACATCCATCGTTTGAATTTCAGTCAAACTTAGTTCATTTGCTTCTTCAAAAGTTAGAGATAGAATAGCCTCGTGCTTTTTCCTAAACTCCTCGACTGTTAGCCATGTCTTCTTATTATCCTCGCTAATTTGCCCATCAATCACCTTTGCAATCTCAAGCGCCATAATGTACATAGCTCGTTTATCAACTGTCAAAACTTCTAGATGGGTGGTTAAAATACGGAGATAGTCTCCCTTTTCATTATAATCCGTAGCAAATGCATCTTCAAAATTAATTTCAATACTTTCCTTAATATGTGAAAAGAGTCTTCGTACCCCTTCCTTTAGGGGGACACTAGACCATCTCTTATCGGCAGTGCCTTTCCTCAAGGATAAATTTGAGAAAAAATCTTCTTGTAATGCATCATTGTTCCCAGCATTTGAGTAAGAAATTTGCTCATCTTCTGGAAACCACATTTTACCAGCTAGTTCTAAATAACCATAAGGTACTCTTTTTGTATAATCACCTTTTAAATATAATTTCATTGTTCACTCCTTATTGCGTCAAGTATTTAAAAGCTTTCCACATATTTTTGATAACTTCTTCTTTAGCTCCTTTTCCAAGTCCATTTAGTTCAGATTGTTCATTTACCCAGTTTACAATATCCTGCCTACTTGAAATAGTTGAGGCTTCAATATCTATGTCGAGGTTATAACCTGACTTTCCACTCCCCGATTGAACTTGGATTTTCCCACTATCTGGCTCCGCATCAACTCGAATATTATCGACTTTTTTACCGTTAACTCGTCCAGAAATCTTTTTTCCAAAAGACTTACTCGTCGGTTTATTTGCCTTCCAGCTGTCATAGTTACTGGAATAATCAACCTGAATTTCGCCATTTTGTAAGGCTGTCTTTGTGATAGCTGATAAGCTAGTTACTGCTCCACTAGCTATCAGTACATTCCCATATTGAACCCCTGTTACAGATGCTGCGGTACCAGCTACGATACTTGTCCCTGCTGTTGGCGGACCAGCCATTACACTCAAGACTTCTAGGGCTCCACTCGCAAAGTAAACTCCCAATCCAGAGAAAATTTGAGCTACTCCACTCCAAAATTCGACTGAATTTGCTTCAAAGTTTTGGGCTTTTAGTTCATCAAGCTTTTTGTTAACCAAATGAGTATAGTCAGCATCATATTTCCCATTTTTTAAAACGACATAGCCTTGTTCCAAGGAATGAATTTCAATGATATTCCCTGTCTCATCAATCTTAAGAGTGTGATTGTAGTCGTCAATTATTTTATCCCATTCGGACTTGTCATGGCCTTTTAAGCGCTTCTTTAATTCGGCACGATAGTAGGCATCACCATCGTCCGATAGCATCATATCCCTAGAAGCTTTATTGATTGCACGAGTTTCTGAATCTTGAAAATCTCTTTTTGCATGCGAAACAATCTTCACATCCTTCATCTTTTGCACCCAGCTCATGTCCAGACCGTCCGCATAGTAGTTGCCATCGCTATCGACAATGACTTTACTTAGTTGCGTAGCTCCTTGAATCGCTAAGCTAAGGACTTCTAGACTATCGCTGAAATACTGGGAAACCTCTGAGACAAAAAATTCTAGTTTTTCAATCTTGTCATCCAAATCCTGAATACCTGACTCGATTTGAGACTTGGTATTGTAGAGGATGGTCTTCTCAGAGAAAGCTTTCCCCCAATTCAGTGTAAAGAAATCTTTGATTTGATTTAACCAATTCTCCCTCGCTTGAATCTGAGCTTCTACGATAGCTAACTGCTCTTCCCTCAATTTTTTCAG
>NZ_AJRH01000115.1:0-1935 GCF_000297015.1 Streptococcus sp. GMD6S
AAAATCCAGTTCATCCCAAACATGGTCACCAAGACAGCAATCAACAAGAAACTAGCTGAAAGAACTGTCCCTAAACTTTGGTTGAGAGATTGCGCTGCTGTATCCACATCATTGGTCACGCGCGAAAGGGTATCTCCTTGTGAATGACGGTCAAAATAGCCAAGTGGCAAACGATTAATCTTTTCAGCGATAGCCGTCCGCAAGCGTTTTGAAAAATGCTGAATGCTCGTTGAAAAGATATAGGCCTGTGTATAATTAAGGATAGCTCCAAATACATACAGAACAACCAAAAATCCAGCAATGTTTGACACAGCTACCAAGTCGATTTCTGTAGCCAAGCCATCTGAAATCAAGTTAGTAATTTCTTTAATCTTAGTTGGACCATAAACGGTAATGATACTTGAAATGACTGCAGCCACAACTGCTATTAGGAGAGGGAGTTGGAGGCCTGCCATATAAGGTTTGCACTGTTTCCAGACCGAAACTTTTTTATTTTCCATCTTCCAATTCCTCCTTCGATAGTTGTGAGTAGGCAATTTCTTGGTAGACTTCGTTAGTAGCTAGAAGTTCTTTGTGGGTGCCTTGTCCCACGACTTTACCTTGATCCAAAACCAAGATCAGGTCGGCATCCATGATGGTTGAGATGCGTTGAGCAACGATTAACTTAGTCAAGGATTGTGTTTTTTCAGCTAATTCTTGGCGCAAGATCCGGTCTGTCTTGTAGTCCAAGGCTGAGAAAGAGTCATCAAAGATAAGAATCTCTGGCTTACGAGCCAAGGCCCGGGCAATAGCCAAGCGTTGTCTTTGACCTCCTGAGAAGTTGGTCCCACCTTGGGCTACTTCAGAGGACAGACCTGCTTCCTTATCCTCGATAAAGTTCTTAGATTGAGCCAATTCCAAAGCTTGCCACATAGCAGGTTCGCTGAGAGGACTTTCTTTACTCTTACCAAAGTCGAGATTACCCTTAACATCTCCAGAAAAGAGCACAGCTTTTTGTGGGATATAGCCGACCTTATTACGCAAGTCTTCCAAGTTGTAATCTTGCACATCGACACCATCTACTAGGATTTGACCAGATGAGACATCATAAAAACGAGGTATTAGGTTGACTAGAGTAGATTTCCCAGATCCAGTTGATCCGATAAAGGCAACTGTTTGACCTGCTTCGGCTTTAAAAGTAACATGTTCCACAACTGCTTCTGAGTTTTGAGAGTATCGGAAGGTTACATCACGGAATTCCACTTGTCCTTGAACTGAAGAATCTGCAGCCTGTGCTTGACTCGGATTCTTAATAGAAGGATGCAAATCCAAAACTTGGTTGATACGTCCTGCAGAAACCAAGGTCCGAGGAAGAACGATAAAGAGTGCTCCCATGAGAAGGAAGCCCATCACGACCTGCATAGCATAGGACATGAAGACTACCATATCACTAAAGAGTGGCAGACGTTCTGTCAAACTTGCATCGTTGATGATATAGGCACCAATCCAGTAAATGGCTAAACTCAATCCACTGGAAATCGCCATCATGATCGGGTTCATAATCGCCATCAATCGATTGACAAAGAGATTAAGACGTGTTACCTCATCGTTGGCTGCTTCAAATTTCTTATCTTGGTAATCTTCCGCATTGTATGCACGAACAACTCGAATCCCCGTCAAACTTTCACGAGTGATACTATTGAGTTTATCTGTCAATTTTTGGATGACCGATTGTTTTGGAAAGGCCAGAGTCATGAGAACGGTGGTCATCAAGACGTTGACAATAACAGCCACAACGACTGCCCAGAGCCAGTATTCCGATTTCCCAAGGATTTTTCCAATGGCCCAGATAGCCATAATTGGCCCACGAGTAACCACTTGCAAGCCCATGGTAAAGAGCATCTGTACCTGGGTAATATCATTGGTCGTCCGAGTCAAAAGACTTGGGATTGAAAA
>NZ_AJRH01000116.1:0-1896 GCF_000297015.1 Streptococcus sp. GMD6S
AAGGTTTGGGCCATTCCCAAGATGACGGACTTTTGGGGGATTGGCAGGCGGATGGAGAAACGTTTGCATGCTCTGGGGATTTTTTCCATCAGAGAATTAGCTACAAGCAACCCAGACCAGCTACAGAAGGCTCTGGGTCAGACTGGCCTGCGTTTGTGGTTTCATGCTAACGGGATTGATGAGAGCAATGTTCACAGGCCCTATAAAGCCAAGTCCCAAGGGTTAGGAAATTCTCAAATCTTGCCGAGAGACTACGTGAAGCTACGGGATATTGAAATTATTCTCCGAGAAATGGCGGAGCAGGTGGCTATTAGGCTGAGAAGGGCGGGCAAGAAAACAACCCTTGTCTCTATCTATGTTGGTTTCTCTAAGCAGGAGGTCAGGCCGTCTATTCACACACAAATGAAGGTCGAACCGACCAATAATACAGCTATTTTAACAGACCACGTTTTGAAGCTATTTCATAACAAATACACTTCTGGAGCGGTCAGAAGTGTCGGAGTCAACTATTCAGGATTTGTGGACGAGTCCTTTGGCTTGATCTCCCTCTTTGATGATGTTGACAAGTTAGAAAAAGAAGAAAGGCTCCAGACGGCTATTGATGCCATTCGGGAACAATTTGGTTTTACCTCCCTCTTAAAGGCCAATGCACTGGAAGAAGCCTCTAGGAGTCTTGCCAGAAGCAAGCTGATTGGGGGGCATTCTGCTGGAGGATTAGATGGTTTAAAATGATTGATCGTTCTTATTTACCCTTTCAATCTGCGCGTGACTATCAAGATCCAGGGATGCAGAAGTGGATGGGCTTTTTCCTCTCAGAGCATACTAGTTCACTCGGTGAAGAGAAAAATCGGGTAGCTTTCTCGACGAGTCTGAATCCCGTTGAGAAGTTACTCTTGCTTTCGCAACTTTATGTCGGGCAACTGAAGGGATGCTTTGTGGTCAAGGAAAAGAAGCAGAAAACCACGATCATTGGTGAGGTAAGCGAATTATCACCTCAAACTCTATCTATTAGGACCAATGAGGGCTATAGGCTGGTAGAGGTAGTAGATGTCCTAGAAATTCGACTGTGGGAGGGGGGAGTGTATGACTAGAAAAGACTTGTATGAAAACAAACTGCAGATGGATTATTTTTCAGATAGTTATATCCGCTTTGAAGAGGATTTTCAAAAATACTCTGCTATGAATGTACCACTGACTTTTTTGATCGATGACATCCTACGCACTATGGCGATGAATCAGAAAAACTACTTTGTTTTAAACAAGGAAAACGCCAAGGATGGGCGGGAGCATCGCTTTTATTTTAGGGTGGTGACGGAAAAAGAGTGTCCCAGAAATCGAACCTATGCATATGCTGGACTCAAAAATAGTAGTCAGTGACTAGGTGTGGGAGAGGGAAGTCTGATTTAGGAAAGATGGCTGGTGAGCGTCAGAAAATCTCATGGTATTGGAATTCGAAACACCATCTTTTATCTGTGGAGTTCTTGCAGAAACTTATGATGGTAGTTCTGATGAGATAAGACAAGAGGGACTCTCTTTTTTGGATGAGCGTTTATTTGAAAACGTGGTTTGATTTGAGAACAGCTATCTTCAATGATCATCTTACTTTACAGAGTCATACCAAAATATCCATGTATATTTGTGGATGTTTTTTAATTTTACAGATAGAAAAAGAGAAGACCAAATGGTCTTCTCAACGGGGGAACTGAAATAATGGAAAAGAATCAATCAAAGAGGGTTATTAGTCTTTGAAATTCTTTTGGAAGATGAGGAGAGACAAGATAGAAGTAATGGCTGCCAAGAAGAGGAAGGCACTTGCTTCTTGTTCCCCAGTTGCAGGGAGTAGTCTTTCCTTGTCTTCTTTGACTGTAGCTGTAACAGGAGCTTTTTCATCTTTTG
>NZ_AJRH01000117.1:0-1868 GCF_000297015.1 Streptococcus sp. GMD6S
GGTCATAACTCCTGCTGCTACTAAACTCACTGCGACAATCATTTTATTTTTCATTTCTTCTTCCTCCATTTCATACTTCAATTATAGTCCTTTGAAGTAAACGGAGCTAGATGCTTCTGTCACTAGGAAATATGACAAATGTCATAAAAAAGAACCGATTTCTCGGTTCTTAAAAATGATTAGTCTGATTCATCGTTTCGTTTCTTTTTACCTAGCAATCCAAGTGTCATGACACCTGCTAGGGTTGTTAGAATTCCTAGATTTTTCAAACCATCTTCTTGACTTCCTGTATTTGGAAGTTGATTTTTTTCTACAGAGATGTTTTGAGTCAATTGATCTGGTTTCGAATCAGGTACTGAAAGTTCTTTTTTATCAGACGGCTTCACTTGCTCTGGAAGTTCTACTACTGTTGGAGTATAGAATCCTGAAATGATATTTCCATTACGGTCTTTACGGATCACTTTCACACCTTTGGATTGTCCTACAAAGTTTACCTCAGGAGTAAAGGTGACGGTGCCATCTGGTGAGATTACATAAGTTCCTTCGCCTGGAACGACTTTTTCAGTTGTTCCATCTTCAAAGGTTGGCGGAACTGTCAGATCGACATCACCTGTAAAGTTTGGTTTACCAGTCTGAGTTTGACCTTTAAGACCTTCTGATGTCGCATCACTCACTTGTGTTTGTCCAAGGACAGTTGGTGTGTAATGAGCAATAACTACATTTCCATACACATCCAGACGTTTCACAACCAATCCTTTAGCTGTACCAACAAAGTCTGGTTCTGGAGTAAAGGTAATTTGACCATCTTTATCAATTGTATAGCTTCCTTCACCCGGAACAACCATAGTCGTGCTGCCATCCTCAAAGGTTGGTGGAACTGTACTATCGATATGTCTTTCAAACGTTGGTGTTGCCACTTGTGGTTGGCCTTTTGCTCCTGTAGAAGTCGTGTCATGACCAGTAGATGGATCTACAACTGTTGGGCGATAGCTTGCAGTAACTGGAGTACCATTCTTATCCTTGCGGACAATCGTTACGCCTGTTCCTTTTCCTACAAAATTAGCTTCTGGAGTGAAGGTGACGATGCCATCTAGTGAGATTGCATAAGTTCCTTCACCTGGAATCACTTTTTCAGTTGTTCCATCTTCAAATGTCGCCGCCACAGTTTCATCGATTGGAACAAGCGGATTACCACCTTCAAATGTTGGCGTACCTGTTTGAACAAGACCCTTAATGTTAACTGAAGAAGTATCTTTACCAGTTGGAGTCACCTTAGTAAACTCTGGGCTGTAAGTCGCAGTAACTGGGGTGCCATTCTTATCCACACGTTTCACTGTAACTGGATCTGGGTTCCCAACAAACTGCTTGTCTGGGGTGAAGGTCACTGTACCATCTGGCGCAATCGTGTAGGTTCCTTGACCTGGAATAGATTTCTCTTTGCTTCCATCTTCGAAGGTTGGCTCAACTGTTTCATCAATTGGAAGCAGTGGGTCGCCACCTTGGAAGCTTGGGGTACCGGTTTGTGGAACACCCTGAGGACCCGTGCTAGTTGCGCTAGTTCCTGTTGGTGTTACTTTCGTAAACTCTGGACTATAAGTTGCAGTAACTGGGGTGCCGTTCTTATCCACACGTTTGACTGTAACTGGAGTTGGGTTTCCGACAAACTGTTTGTCTGGGGTGAAGGTCACTGTGCCGTCTGGTGCAATCGTGTAAGTTCCTTCACCTGGAATAGTCTTCTCTTTGCTTCCATCTTCGAAGGTTGGCTCAACTGTTTCATCGATTGGAACCAGTGGATCGCCACCTTGGAAGCTTGGAGTGCCTGTTTGTGGAACACCCTGAGGACCTGTGCTGGTTGCGTTAGTGCTGGT
>NZ_AJRH01000118.1:0-1787 GCF_000297015.1 Streptococcus sp. GMD6S
TTTTGACTCATCGTCTTCTCCTTTTTAATTGAAAATGCTTACAGATATAGTATAACAAAATCGTCCATTTTGTGCAAAGGTTTGCATTAACTTCCTAGAAATTATTCTGATTTATGGTTTCCAAAGACCAGAACCATCTACGTAGTATCTGCCACCATCAACTCGCTCATTCTTTGCCATTTTACCATCTGATTTCAAATAGTAATTTCCTTGCCAAGTATTACGAGCGTATGAACCATCTGATTTCAAGTAGTACCAAGATTGATAAGAAGAGTCATATATCCACTCACCTTGTGCCATTTTACCGTTCGCTTTGAGATAAAAAGCGCCTTGCCAAGCATTTTGGGCATAGGATCCATCTGATTTCAAATAATACCAAGCTTGGTATGATGAATCATAAATCCATTCACTTTGAGCCATCTTTCCGTTTGCTTTAAGGTAGTAACTTCCTATCCATGTGTTTCGTGCATACGAACCATCCGATTTGAGATAATACCATCCCTTGTAATATGAGTCATATATCCACTCACTCTGAGCCATTGTTCCATCTGATTTGAGATAGTAATCTCCTTTCCAAGAATTGGTTACTAGATTACCATTGTCAGAATAATAATACCAATATCTATCCTGCTTAACCCATCCACTAGAAGAAACTCTATTCTGTGGACTAGACTGGCGTGGTTTAAAGACTCCCCGAGGTGCATTTGCACGTTCACAAGCTATCCCATCACCATCTTTGTCTAGTCTTGAAGAATATCCAGGCTCTCCTCTATGGATATCAGAATAACCATTTTCCCATGCTTCTTTACAACTAGAAAAATGAATATTTTCTTCTGCACTAACCGGTTGAGCAAACAAACCTAAAATTGGAAAAACAGTAAGAATCACTTTCAGCAAAATTGTTTTTTTCATCATTTCCTCCTATAAAATGACATCGTTTTCTTTTTATTTTATCAAACTTAATTCAACAATTCAATATATACATTATATTTTTTGATTTATAAAGTTTATTTAGAATTCACTTCCAACTCATACAAGCCTCTGACTGCATTAGAGCCATAGATAGTTTCCGCTTGGTCCAAGTCTGGCACAGTCAGAACTTTTTCCTCTGCCTGTCCTGTTTCCAGCAAATGCTGGCGGTAGATTCCTGGCAAAATCCCTAGATTGATAGGAGGTGTGTAGAGCTTACCATTAATTTTTAAGACCAGATTTCCAATAGAGGTTTCAAGCAATTCTCCTGCTACATTATGGTAAATGATTTCCTGTTCCCCTAGACTTAAGTGTGGTCTATGGGTTGTTTTAAAGTAGGTAAATGATTGATTCAAATCTGCCTCTTGCAGACAAAGTTTGGCTTTGCAGAAACTTGGACTGAAGGGTGTTAAGATTTGGCGACTGAGTTCTATCTCTCCCGATTTGCTGAGACTAATTCGTAAGCGGTAGTCTTGATTAACATCACAAACTTGACACTCTTTCTCTATCTTTTGTCTCAGGTTTTCTGGATCAAAAGGATAGGCAAAATATCGACTAGCCTTTGTCAGTCTTTCCAGATGTTGATCTTCAAACAGCAGTTGTTTTTGGCTGATTTTCCCAGTCGTAATCAGTTGGAAACGTGCTTGTTTACGATAGAGAACAGCCGCCTTTTGATGAACCTCACGGTATTCAGATTCCCAAGTGCTATCCCAAGTAATCCCTCCGCCAACTCCATAGATGGCTTTTTCTTGGTACAGTTGAATAGTCCGAATGGCGACATTGAAAATCCGTCGTCCATTTGGAAGCAAGAGACCAAT